>CAYZLE010000017.1:0-11074 GCA_964479305.1 uncultured Gammaproteobacteria bacterium
AGTAGCTGCAGCGATAAACCTTGCTAAAACAGTAACGGACTCAGTGATTGTTGTGATTGTTTGTGATCGCGGTGACCGTTATGTATCAACAGGTGTTTTTTAGCAACAAAAACGCCGCATAGTGCGGCGTTTTAAGCGTTCAGTATCCACTTTTCAGCTTTACGATAAAAAGAATTCCATTTTTACGCCTGCAACTTCAATAATGTCATGGTCATTAAGCATAGTTGCCTGTGTACCAATTGCCGCCCCATTAATAATAGGTGTTTGGCTTTTAGAGCCACCTTCAACATGAATAATGAAGTAACCTTGAGGTCTACGTGTAATTGCAGCAACCTGTGTACCCGGTTTACCTAGTGTAGACAGTGCTTTAGTTAGCATAAGTTCTTTGCCAGCATTAGCGCCAGATAAAATTTGTAAGCCGCCCACTTTACCATCTGCAGGGGCAACGGCTTTCTTAGACTCTTCTTTAACAATTTTGCTAACAGACTGTGCAACTTCATGAGAGCCGGTTGAATCAGGCATACCTGCCGCATCAGGGCGTATAACCATGGTTTTTTCAAATTCGCCTTCAGTTTCCTCACTAGAATTGGCGTTTTCGTAGCGTAGGTGGTGTTTACCAACTGAAATAACATCGCCATTTTTTAGCGCATGCTTTTTAATTAGAGAGCCATTAACGTATGTGCCGTTTGTGCTGTTTAAATCTTCTAAAAATGAATCATTTAGAATAGTAATGATTTGAGCGTGTTTGCCACTAACAGCTAAGCTATCTATATGAATATTGTTAAGCGTTTTTCGACCGATAGACATAGACTCTTTATCGAGTTCATGTTCTGAAATTACATCGTCATTAAGCATGAGAACTAACTTTGCAGTCATATTTATAGTTTCCTTAAACTAGTTTTTATACAAACCAATCAACTACTCTTTGAATAACACCCAGCTCAGCAGGGAATGGTTTATTAACTTTCGATATTATTACCGAAACGTTATCATGACCACCTTCGTGATTAGCTAAGCTAATTAACTCTTGAGCCATATCATTAAGATTATCATTAAAATTATTGATTGTTAAGTGAATTTGCTCTTTTGTAAGCATATCATTTAGCCCGTCTGAGCACATTAAGTAAATATCACCGACCTGAATAGCTTCTTCAGCGATATCAACTTCAACCTTTTTATCTATGCCGAGCGCACGCGTGACTAAGTTTTTATTACTTGATTGTCTTGCTTCTTCTTCAGTGTAAAAGCCTCTTTGGATCAGTTCTTGAAGCAAAGTGTGGTCTTGCGTCATTACTGTTAGTTTATTGTTACGGAGTCTATATAGGCGAGAATCACCAACGTGAGCGTAGCAAATGCGATTGTCGTGAAACATAACCCCAACAATTGTCGTACCCATGCCATTATATTTAGGGTTTGAATTAGCAGACTCTAGAATTACTTCGTTACTTTTCTGAATAGCTGTTTCTAGGGCCAATAACTCTGGGCTATGTTGGCCTTCTTTTTTATAGTCACCCGTTGTATTTTGTTGGGTTGTGAGTTCACCCAGTTCAAATAAAGCTAGCTTTTCTATAACGGTTTTAATGGCTAAAGCACTTGCAATTTCACCAGCGTTATAACCGCCCATGCCATCGGCTAAAATAGCTAAGCCTTTATCTGGTGCTGCAATAACGGCATCTTCGTTATGCTCACGTTTCATGCCTTTGTCAGATTTGGCAACTATATCTATTTTGTTGATTACTGTTAACATTTATAGCTTAGTCTATATATTAATTTAATTGTTTAAGTGCCTTGGCCATAATATCACCGTTCTGGAATCGCTTGCTAGGGTCTTTTTCTAAAGCTAGGTCTATAAATGCATCGATACTGGCAGGTAACTGAGGGTTATGCTCTTTTACGCTGGCATGTTTTTCATTAGCAATTTTGAACATTAAGGCAGCCATTGAGTCGGCTTTAAACGGAAGACTTCCAGTAATCATTTGGTAAAACATAACACCTAAGGAGAATAGATCTGAGCGACCATCTACGTGTTTGCCAGAAAGTTGTTCTGGAGACATATAAGATGGTGATCCAAGTACCATGCCCGTCTTGGTTTTACTGGTATCAGTAATACGTGCAATACCAAAGTCAGTAATTTTAAGTTCACCTGATTCTTGGTGGAACATGATATTAGCTGGTTTAATATCTCGGTGGACTACACTTTGTTGGTGGGCGTAATGCAGAGCATCGGCACATTTTGCTGTTATATCGATTACAACTTCTAACGGTAATAGACTGCCAGGCTTGGTTTTGTTGCCTAAGTCATGGCCTTTTAAGAATTCCATGGCTATATAGGCCAGGTCATGTTCTTCGCCGGCATCGTAAATAGTTACAATATTAGGGTGGTTTAAGCGCCCAGCGGTCTCAGCTTCTCTAAAGAAGCGTTCCGTTACATCTTTCAGTTCATCTTCTTCAAACTCTTGAGACAAGGCCATTGTTTTAATAGCCACAGTACGGCTAATTTTAGGATCTTTGCCTAAATAAACCACGCCCATAGCACCTTTACCTAATTCTTTTTCAACTTGGTAACGACCTAGCATAGGCTTAGCAACATCTTCACCTTCTAAAACAAGAGTGCCGTTTGCAGTGGCCGCACCGCCGCTACCACCAAGCATAATAGTATCTTCCATTTTCTTGCTGCGAGTGAGTCGTTGCTGAATATCTTTAAATTCAGGTGCAAATTCTGCAATATAGCTATAAACATTACCGGCTTTGGCGAATTGGCGTTTACGCTCATAATCTAGGGCTAAGTTATATAAAGGTTCCGACAAGTCCTCATCTTTAGAGCATTTGCGGAATTTTTCAAAAGCCATATCTAATTGACCTTGACCTTGGAAGGCGAGGCCTAGCATACGGTTACTTTCAGAAGATTCTAGGTCAGAGGATAGCTTGCCTCGCTCAGAAACAAAGAAACGCTTCGTTGTACTAACTAAGTACCCAACTACTAACAGTGCGGCGGGTATCATTAGCTGAATCCACTTAGACTGTGTTGTCATCATAAAATAATGTGCAGCAATTAATGCTAATAGCAGCACTAAAGTAATGACGGCACCACCTTTAGCTGATAAACGGGGTAATACGAACATTAAAAATAAGGTGATAAGTAAAAATACGCCTAAGCTAGCCATTAATGACCATGTTGGTACAGTATAAAAATCTTCGTTCAAAATGCTTGATACAGAATGAGCTAATGTAACAACAGGCGCCATTGTTGAGTCAATAGGCGTAAGTTGAGAACTGCCTAGACCGGCTGCTGTGGCACCTATTAAAACAATTTTATTCTTATACTTATCGGCAGGAATATTGCCTACGAGTACATCGTAAAAAGAGTCGATTTGAAAAGCGGCCTGATTATTTTTATTGTTATAGAAAAAAGTCTGCATTTGAAAGTTATTATCAGTCGCAATCTTTAGGTTTCCTATTGTAACCCCTTCACCTACATTTAAAGTGATGTCCTTAGTGCTAAGATTTAAGCTTTTAGCTGCAAGTAACAATGATAAAGAAGGGTAATATTCATCAAAATAGCTGAATACCAGTGGTTCTGAGCGAATACCACCATCAACATCAGGAATGGCCGTTAAGTGACCTATGCCCTGAGACTGCCTAGCTAAAATATCTATAGTTGGTTCAATAAAGTAGGTTTCAGGAGCAAAAAAGTCATTGGCAGCAACAGTGTCAGTTATTTCGACATTTTTAATGGCGTATTTTGATATAGCTAAAGGCATTTCAATATCAGGGTTGCCTTGAGGCACGCCAATGTGAAAAATCATGGGCAACAATACCTTAGATGACTTTTTCATACTGATAGCAAGCTGTTTATCAACGTTTAGTACGCTTAAAGAGTCTGACATTTGCCCGTAAAGCTCAACAATGGGTTTTTCGACAGCCGCAAAGTCGTTTAAATTATTACCTTTGGCCAGTTTAGATAGCAAAGGGCCCGCTAAAATAGTTTTATTGCCTTGAGCGTCACGGCCGCCTTTCAATAGTTGAGACTTGGCTAAAGCTGTTCTCATTTCATCGATATATACATAGCCGGGGTCAATTTGTTCTTCAGAGAAAAAAGTAGTGAAACCAATGGCCTTTGCTCCTGAATCAGATAAAAGATCAACCATTTGGCTGTGCAAGTCACGAGGCCATGGCCATCTACCTAGGTTGTTTAGGCTTTCTTGGTCAATGGCAATAACGGCAATATTTTCATTTGGCTCAGACTGCGATGAACGTACTCCCCAGTCGTAAGCGAACCTTTCTAGGCTTTGAAGGGTATTTGAATTAAATAGTATTAAGAACACAATCGCGATAATAAGTGCGATTAACCAATCTTTTTGCCATAGCTTTGTTTTAGGTGTTGCCATTGTTATTAGCTCCTTACTGTCTTATGATAATACTTAATTTAAATAATAAAACAAAGGCATAATTTAGTTTGGTGCCTTAGTTGCGAAATCAGGTGCTAAATTTGCCGTCATCAACAGATCATTTAGAAAAATTAATGCAAATAGGGCGAGCTTTATCGTCAGAAAAAAACCCTAAGAAGTTATTAGAGACTATTTTGCACAGCGCAAAGAGACTTACTGGCGCTGATGGCGGAACAATTTATACCGTAATTGACGATAATAAATTGGAATTTGAATTTATTATGACGGATTCGCTTGGTATTAGTCTGGGCGGAGATTCGGGTGAGAAGATTAGTTTGGCGCCATTACCCTTGTTCGATGAGAAAGGTGAGCCCAATAAGCGCATGGTAGCGACATCTGTTGTTCACGAAAATGTCACTGTTAATATTCCAGACGCCTATAACGATGATACCTATGACACATCAGGCCTGCAAGCTTTTGATAAGAAGATGGATTATAAAACCACATCTATTCTTACAATACCCATGGCAAATCATGAAAGTGAGATTATTGGTGTCTTGCAGTTAATTAATGCCAAAGACCCTGAAACCCTCAAAGTAACAGCCTTTTCTGATTTTGATAGACGCCTTGCTGAAGCACTAGCTTCTCAAGCAGCTGTGTCATTGACGACACAAAACCTTGTTTTAGGTATGCGTAATTTATTTGAATCCTTTATTCAATTAATTGCGACCGCGATCGATCAAAAATCACCTTTCACAGGCTCTCATTGCCGCCGTATACCCGTTATTACTATGATGTTGGCTGAAGCTTGTCACAGAGAACAAGAGGGTGAGTTGAAAAGTTTTGTTATGAATGATGATGATCGATATGAAATAGAAACCGCAGCTTGGTTGCATGATTGCGGCAAGATTACCACGCCCGAATACATCATGGATAAGGCAACTAAACTTGAAACAATATTTGATCGTATAGAGTTAATCGATACACGTATTGAAATATTAATTCGCGATGCTGAGATTGCCTATTTAAAAGCAAGTAATACAGCGTCGGCAGTTGATCAGGCTGCTTTGTTGGGTGATTATGAAAAGCGAGTTGCAGGATATCAGTCTGACAGGAACTTTTTGCGTAAGTCCAACATAGGCAAAGAGAGTATGTCTGATGAAACTAAGAATAGAATATTGTCTATAGCTGAATATCAGTGGACAACACCTGATGGTGAACAGAAGAACTTATTAACAGACGATGAAGTATATAACCTGTCTATAAACAGAGGTACGCTTAACAGCGAGGAACGCACGATTATCAATGATCACATGGTATCGACACTTGATATGCTTGAGTCTTTACCTTTCCCTAAGTCTTTACGTCGTGTGCCTGAGTATGCGGGTGGACACCATGAACGAATGGATGGTAATGGCTACCCGAAAGGTTTAACCCGTGATGAAATGTCAGTTCCAGCGCGCTTGATGGCTGTAGCGGATGTGTTTGAAGCCTTGTCGGCTCGTGATAGACCCTATAAAAAAGGTAAAACCTTGAGTGAATGTTTGAATATTATGGTTAATATGGTTAAAAACAACCACTTAGACCCTGATATTTTTAAAGTATTCATTGAGCAAGAAGTTTATATGGAGTATGCCAACGAATATATGGAACCTGGTCAGATAGATGAAGTGCCTTCAGATATTTTACGTTTTATTCGAGAGTTCGTTGCTTAAGTATTTAAGTTGAAAGGCTATGCGATCAGTTTGTGTTCTTCAGGAACTGATTGAAAACCATCTTTTAGTACGGCAGCATCAAAGCCATGATCATCTAAAGTAAATGCAGCGGCTGAACTAAGGCGTTCGGTGTCGCAATACAGAATATACTTTTTGCTTTTATCTAAACTTTCCATTTTCAAGCGAATAAACATAAAAGGTAAATTTTCACTATCTTTTATAGAAGATATTTGATGCTCTGCAGGTATACGAACATCAAGTAAAATGGCTTCGCCAGATTCTGTTTGTTGGTAAGCCTCATCGAAGCTTACTTTTTTGATTCTAGGCTCGGTTAAGAGTGAAATAAAGTCTTCTTTCTTCAACCTTACTAATTCACCTTCACTAAGCATGGTAATAGTGGCGTTACGTTTTTTGTCAGAAATTAGAGCCTCTTCACCAAAGTGTTGCCCAGCTTGTAATGTTGCGAGTTTTGCGCCTTTAGGATTAGCCGGAGATGGACGTGTAACCAGAGCGCGACCAGATTTAATGATATAAAAATAGTCTCCTGCGTCCCCTTGTTTAATAACAACATCACCAGCATTGTAATTCACCATTTCCATTTTCATAAATATTGCTTGAATATTGGCAGGTGGTACTTTATGAAAGGCTTTGGCTTGCAGAATTTGCGACATCCAGTCATCATCAACGTGCAGGTTCGCAGCCTCAGACCATGTCATAACAAGGTCGAGTAAATCGCTGTCTACACAAATATATTTACAGTCAGCACTGGCTCTAACAGAGTAGGTCCGAGGTTGGCCATGGGCAAGAGGGTTGCTTGAAACTTTCGAAGTATCTGAAATTTTTTTAACAAGGCTATTACCGTTTAAAATTTCAACTTCACCCGATATCAAATACACATGCTTATTGTCAGTATCTCCAGCTTTGAACAAGTAGGTGCCAGCATCACAAGACTTAATTTCTGTGTTTTCGGCTATTTCTTGTAGACTATTTGCGCCTAAGCCATTTAGGGGTAAAAACGAGACTAACTGAACAGGACTTACCAAACTCATATGACAATTCTTAATTAACTTTAACCTATACGTATTTTAGCACGTTCAAAATAGCTTGCAGTGCCAATAAGGTTCAAGTTAAGTAATGTTCACAATCTATTAGCCGAATAAGCTATGTTTAATAAGCAGTGCGAGAGCAGAGTGAGGTGATTAACTGAAAATGATTGTATGAGTGCCTTACATCTCAGTGAGTTTGTGGCCTTCAGGTACTGATTGTAAACCATCTTGTAAAATGGCTGTATCAAAGCCATTATCCCCTAAAATAAATGCTGCAACAGAGCTGCGGCGTTCTGTGTTGCAATAAAGAATATATTTTTTGTTTTTATCTAGACTAGCCATTTTTAAGCGCATAAATATAAAAGGTAAGTTGTCTGTGCCTTTAATAGAGGAGTTTTTGTATTCAGCAGGTAGGCGTACATCGAGTAAAACAGCTTCACCCGACTGTGTTTGTTGCTGTGCTTCACCGAATGTTACCTTGGCGATGCTAGGTTCAGTTAAGAGTGACACAAAGTCTTCTTTATTTAACCTTACTAGCTGACCTTTAGTAAGCATGGTAATAGTTGCATTACGTTTGTCGTCAGAAATTAAAGCCTCTTCACCAAAATGCTCACCGGCCTCTAAAGTTGCTAGTTTTGCACCTTTAGGGTTTGTGGGAGAAGGGCGTGTAACCAAAACTCGACCAGATTTGATGATGTAAAAGAAATCACCTTCGTCACCCTGGTTAATAATGACATCGCCAGCTTTGTATGTGATCATCTCCATCTTCATGAACATAGCTTGAATATTAGCAGGAGGTACTTTATAGAAAGCCTTTGCTTGTAGAATTTGCGACATCCAATCGTCGTCAGTCGTTTGCTGAGTTTCACTAATGTGAAAGCTTGTGGTCTCTGACCATGTCATTAGAATGTCGAGTAAGTCGCTGTCTACGCAAATATACTCACAGTCAGTAGTGGCTCTAACGGAATACCTTCGCGGTTGTACATGAGCGAGAGGGTTACTTGCTATTTCTGATTTGTCTGAAATGGTATTGATAAGTTTTTTGTCATCAAGAATTTCAACTTCGCCAGATAACAAATACATATGTTTGTTATCAGTTTCGCCTGCTTTAACTAGGTATCTTCCAGCACTACAAGTCTCTATAGACGTTTTTGCGGCTATTTCTTGTAAACTATCTGGGCTTAAACCTTCTAGAGGGGAAAAAGAGACTAACTGTTCGGTGCTTACCAAGCTCATATGACAATTCTTCATTAATTTGATTTGACATAATTCTAGCATGATAAAATAGCTTGTATACCAATAGAAATTCAAGTTGAGTAGTATGTTGCAATGTATTAGTCTGAATAAGCTATATTTAATACGCAGTGCGAGAGAATAGTGAAGCGATTAACTGAAAATGATCGAATGAATGCCTTACATCAATGGTATAAAAGCGATTACTCAAAAAAACTTGATGAAATGGTGTGGGATATAATAAAAGCCTACCTCAAGCGATTACCTATCTCTAATTTTGTCCCAATTGGTCTGCCTTTAAATAGCGAAAAACCCTTTAATATATCAATGGGGCAGCAAATTTCGCTTGTGTCAGAGCAGTCACACTTAAAACTAGATGATCTGGCTGCGCAAGATTACTTGCCTTTAGAGTCAGACTCTAAATCTTGCCTTGTATACTTCCATTTGCTTGATGTGCTCAATAGTCCTTACCAAATGTTACGTGAGGCTAACAGGGTGCTTGATGATTCTGGCTATTTAATAGTCGTTGGCTTTAACCCCTATAGTCTTTATGGACTGTGTCGAAGTTTAAGTTATCCACTAAACTCACTGACTCAAACGGTTCCCTGGAGTCTTAAGTCCTATTCGCACAAGCGATTAAATAGTTGGTTGCGTGTATTAGAGTTTATACCTTGTGATATGCAAAGCGTAGGGGTAGTGCCGCCTTTGCTGGGCCAATATAGTGAAAAAGCACTAGAACTAGTTCAGCCTAAAGTGTCGAGATATACAACGATGGGCGGCATGGTTCAAATATCACTTTACCGAAAAAACTTGGCGCCGGTTACACCAATTCAATCCCGTTGGCGTGCCTCATCTGATAAGATTTATAAAGGTAAATTAAATACCCAAAACCAAACAAGGCTAAAAAAGTAGTTAAACCAAGAATGAAAAAAAACATAATTATATATACCGACGGTGCCTGCAAAGGTAATCCGGGTATAGGTGGCTGGGGGGCATTCTTGTCTTACAAGGGCCAAACGAAAGAAATTAAAGGTGCAGCCGAAAACACGACTAATAACCGTATGGAGCTTATGGCGGCTATTGAAGCCTTGGCTGCTTTAAGCGAGCCTTGTGACGTACTGCTTTATACCGATTCGGTTTATGTGCAAAAAGGCATAAGCGAATGGATTATCAATTGGAAAAAGCGTAATTGGAAAACATCGGCTAAAAAGCCAGTCGTTAATGTAGATTTATGGAAGCAATTAGATGAACTGAGAGATAAACACACTGTTGATTGGCAGTGGGTTAAAGGCCATGCAGGCAATGAAGGTAATGAAAAAGCTGACGAATTAGCTAATGAAGCCATTGAAGAATATTTGAGTAAAACATAATGACTGAAAGACAAGTAGTGCTAGATACGGAAACAACCGGTTTAGAATATAAAAATGGCCACAAAGTTATTGAAATTGGTTGTGTAGAGCTTATAGATAGGCGTCTTACTGGCCGGCATTACCATCAGTATATTCAACCTAATCGTGAAAGTGATGCGGGTGCTTTAGAAGTTCATGGTATTACATCTGAGTTTTTAGCTGACAAACCCGTATTTGAAAGCATTGCTCAAGAGTTTGTAGACTTTGTAAAAGGTGCTGAGCTTATTATTCATAACGCTCCATTTGATATTGGCTTTTTAGATGTCGAACTCGCGAATGTAGAGCTTGAACAGGGCGTTATTCGCATGTCTGATATATGCACTATAGAAGACACCTTAGTTATGGCTAAGCATATACACCCTGGGCAGCGAAACAACTTAGATGCTTTATGTCAGCGCTACATGATTAACAACACTCACCGAACATTACACGGCGCTTTGCTCGATTCTGAGATTCTAGCGGAAGTGTATTTGGCTATGACAGGTGGGCAAACAGATTTATTGCTAGTGAGTGATGACAAGCCCTCAGCACAGCAAGGTGCTTCACAAATAGTGCAGAGCTGGCAAGGTAAATTGAAAGTGCAACAAGCAAGTCAAAGTGAATTAGAAGACCACAAAGATTATTTACTTAAAATGCAAGAAAAAGGCGACTGCCTGTGGGGTCTTGACGAAACTTAGCCGTGCTTTAAGATACGTTGTTTGTCGCGATTCCAGTCTCGGTCTTTGATGCTAGAACGTTTATCGTGATCTTTCTTGCCCTTAGCCAAGCCAATCTTTAATTTAGCTCTTCCCCTTATCCAGTAAAGGCTTAATGCCACGAGGGTATAACCTTTACGCTCGACAGCGCCAAATAAACGATTAATTTCTTTACGGTTAAGCAAAAGTTTACGAATGCGAACCGGGTCTGGGTTTACATGGGTAGACGCAGATGTAAGCGGTGTGACATGGGCTCCGTATAAAAACACTTGTCCGTTTTTAATAAAAACGTAAGACTCGGTTATTTGCGCACGACCTTCACGTAAGCTTTTTACTTCCCAGCCTTCTAATACTAGGCCGGCTTCCAGTTCTTCTTCAATAAAGTAATCAAAGCGTGCTTTTTTATTTACTGCGATCGTATTGTCGTTGGTTTGTTTCTTCTTTTTTCCCATAAGCGAAATTATACTGATTTATTAATATAAATGTTTTGTATTGATAATTTTCTTGCCCCTTATAAAAAAGCAAACTAAACTGTTTAGTAACAAATAAACTAGGCAACGCTAAATATGACTGATTCAGATCAGCAAG
>CAYZLE010000017.1:11174-14456 GCA_964479305.1 uncultured Gammaproteobacteria bacterium
TCTTTTTACTCTGTTATTGCTGGCTGGTCGATTGCTTACATGTTCCGCATGGTAAGTGGTGCTTTTGTAGGTTTAAATGAGTTAGCGGCAAGCAATGTATTTACCGACTTAATTACAGACGCAGAACGCTTAATCGCTTGGCATACTATCTTTATTCTTATTGTTGCTCATATTGTTGCCCGTGGTATTAAACGTGGCATAGAGCGATGGGTACGTATTCTAGTGCCTCTATTTTTTATACTACTTATTATTCTAAGTATTTGTGCAGCGCTTGTTTCACCTATGGACGATGTAGTGCAGTACTTCTTTGTCTTTAAATGGGAAGCACTTCAAAACCCAAATACAATTTTCGCTGCTTTAGCGATGGCTTTTTTCTCTTTAGCCCTAGGCCGTGGTGCGGTGATGACTTTTGCCTCATATCTACCAAAGAAAGAGTCAATAGTCCGCTCGGCTGCTAGTGTCATTGCTTTAGACTTTGTTGTCATTATTTTGGCCGGCTTAGCAATCTTTCCTATTGTGCTTGGAAGCGGCTTTGATTTTGATGAGAACCTTATTTTTCAAAAACTCCCTCTGGCATATCAAGCTTTGCCATTTGGGCGTTTACTGGGCTTCTTATTCTTCACTACGGTATTAGTGGCCGCGATTACGTCGGCGATTGCTTTGCTAGAACCGGTTGTAGCCTGGATGTCTGAAAAAGAAGGCGCTACACGCAAAAAAATTGCAACAAAATGCGGCATGCTAGTTTGGGTATTGGGTTTGGGTACTATTTTCTCTTTAAGTATCTGGTCTGAATACACTTGGACGCTAGAGTTAGACTTTAATCAGCTACAAATACTACTATTTAAAGACCAATCGTTTTTCAATATTGTAGAATACGTCAGTTCTAAATTATTAGTACCCATCTCAGGTTTGTTTTTATTAATATTTGCAGGCCATGTAATGAAGCCCGACGTGCTTAAAGATGAGTTAAAAGGTCACGAAGTCTTTTTTAAAATTTGGTACTTTGTTATTCAATATATAGCGCCTTTGGCTGTATTTGTTGTTTTGCTTAATGCTATTGGCTTGTTAGCCTAATAGAAAAGCGCTTATTGTTTTATAGGTTTATAAAAGTAAATGAAAGTAGAAGTATCGTACGCATTGCCAAATGAGCAAGTGATAGTTGTAGTAGAAGATGCAGTGGGACTAACCGCTGAGCAGGCTATTGCTAAATCTGGAATTTTAGATAAATACCCAGAAATTAATTTGGAGACCAACAAAATTGGTATTTTTGGAAAAGTTAAACTGCTTACAGAGATACTAAGAGCTGGAGACCGTGTAGAAATATACAGACCGCTTATTGCTGACCCTAAAGAAGTGCGCCGTCAACGTGCTGAGGCTGGCAAGGCGATGAAGAAAGGTGGTGGTGACTTAAATTAAGTCGTACTGCTTCTGACTAGCACTGTTGTATTACAAAAAAGCCGAGTGTTAACTCGGCTTTTTATTAATTTTTTCTTGAATATCAGTCACGATTCCACCGTCAAATAAAATCGTAATTAAGCGGTGTGTGACTTTGTCTTTAGGATCCGTTACATAAACCACATAGTCCCAGCGGTTCTCGCTAAGGCTATTTTTAATTGATGGGTTGCCAATTAAATAAATAACTTGCGACTCAGTCATGCCTTTTTTTACTTGCTCAAGTTTTTCGTCATTAATATCGTTACCTTGAGTAATATCAAATTTATACGGCTCTATAATGCTGCAGGCTGTTGTAGTAAATGCAAATAAAATTATTAAAAGGCTAAATCTAAAGTTCACGTATTGTCCGCTGTTTAACAGCGCTCCTGTAGTTTAATAAAGCATAATGTTAAGATGCCGTATAATATCATATTCATTAATATAAATTTAAGGCAACAGGGTAACTCGTGGAAAAACAAGATCTAAAAAAAGCGGGCTTAAAAGTTACCGTACCTCGTTTAAAGATTCTCGAATTGTTAGAAAGTTCCGCTAGTCGGCACTTAACAGCAGAGGGCGTTTACAAGCAATTAATTGAAGCGAACGAAGATATTGGTCTAGCAACAGTGTATCGAGTTTTGACACAGTTCGAAGCAGCGGGTTTGGTTAAACGTAATAATTTTGAAGATGGGCATGCTGTTTTTGAGCTTGATGACGGCTCTCACCACGATCATTTAGTTTGCGTAGAATCGGGCGAAGTTGTTGAATTTTATGATGAAATTATCGAAGAGCGCCAAAAAATCATTGCTGCTGAACATGGCTTTGAGCTAGTTGAGCACAGCATGACCTTATACGGAAAGCGCATCGACAAAAGCTAGTCGGCAAGCCAACACTTTCGTCAGGGTATTGACAATAGAAAAGCTGTTAATTATCACCTATAATTGCGTCAAATTTACTTATTCGACACGAAATTTAGGAAAATAGACAGCATATGACTGATACCAAGAGACCTGTTCCAGATAACTTTTTTCAAGATTGGAAGGAGCGCGAAGAATTAGCTGAGCGCATGATTCCAATGATTGGCCAGCTTTACCGCAAAAATAGCGTAACTTGCTATATTTATGGCCGTACACTCGTTAACCGTTCAGTTATCGATATTATGCAAGCGCATGCCGCAGTGCGTCAGCAAGAGCGTAACGAATTATCAGAATACGATACATTTCCAGTTGTTGAAGAACTATTAAAGCTAGACCTTGGTCACGCTAATATCGATATTGGTCGTATCACAACACAATTCTTAAATGACAATCGCGGTTTAAGCATTAGCGATTTCGTTAAAGAAGAAGTAGGTGTTGCAGCAGGTAACCCATCTCGTCCATTAGATAAGCCACAAGATGTTGTTTTATACGGTTTCGGTCGTATTGGTCGTTTGATGGCTCGCTTAATGATTGAAAAAACAGCGGGTGGTGATGCACTTCGTTTACGTGCAGTTGTTGTTCGTAAAGGTAAAGCGAAAAATGACCTAGTTAAACGTGCAAGCTTATTTGAACGCGATTCAGTACACGGTACATTCAACGGCACAATGCGTGTTATTGAAGAAGAAAACAAACTGGTTATTAACGGCAACGAAATTCAGTTCATCTACTCTAATTCTCCAGCAGAAGTTGATTACACAGAATACGGTATTAACGATGCAATCATTGTTGATAACACAGGTGTTTGGAAAACTGAAAAAGACCTTAGTCAGCATTTAGAGTCAAAAGGTGCTTCAAAAGTATTACTAACAGCACCTGGTAGCGACATCAAAAACATCGTTATGGGCGTAAACGATAACGAAATTAAAGAAGACGA
>CAYZLE010000018.1:0-7998 GCA_964479305.1 uncultured Gammaproteobacteria bacterium
GCCACAATGACTCTAACAATAGGGTGTGGAAGCGTTAATGCTGAAAGCGACCATAATTCTTGAGCGCGTTTGCTTAAGGCAGGAGGCAAACCCTCTGGACCGCCGACTAATAAGGCAACATCTTGCCCCAGGTGCATCCATGACTTTAAGCGTTCAGATAGCTTTTCGGTAGTGTGTGCTTTGCCCTTCACTTCAAGCGCAACAATGTAGGCATTTTTAGGGATAGCTTTCTCTAAAGCCTGCTGCTCCTTGTCGAGCAGTTTGGCAATTTGCGCTGGAGACTGCGTGCTTTGTTTATCGCGTTTGGCCGCTGGCACTTCTATTAATTGCAGCTTGCAGTCTTGGTTCATACGTTTAGCGTACTCTTGGTAGCCTGTATTAACCCATGCTGGCATTTTAGTGCCTACTGCAATAATGTATATATTCACGCTTATATTTTACTGAGTTATTCTTCAGTTGATGCTGGGCGTTCTTCCCATAGTTTTTCTAGGTTGTAAAACTCACGAACATCAGGCGTCATGATGTGAACAAGAATATCACCATAGTCGATAAGCACCCAATTAGCTTCACGCTCACCTTCTACACCAATAGGACGTACATCATCTTTCTTTAGCTGAACTTGTACGTTATTAGCAAGCGACTTAACTTGGCGATTAGAGCTACCCGATGCAACGATTAAGTAGTCGGCAACCGACGTCATTTCACCTACCGCAAGTGTAGTAATTTCAATACCCTTAATCTCTTCTAGGGCATCAACAATTTTGTCTTTAATGTTATCTATGTTCATAGTTTCTCGTGTTGTATTAACTTTATAAATATTTTCTTGATGTATATAGCTCAGTACAGCTTGAGGTATATAGGTATTAAGTTCTTTATCATCATGTGATATTGCCAATTGCTGACGTAAGTCAGTAGAAGATATAGCAACAGGCGGCAACTGCAACTCTACAATGCCACCTGATTTTTTTTGCTTAATATCAGTAATGTCGCAAAACGCATCAGCATAAAGCGAAGCCACGGCATCATTCATTACACTACCCGGCCTATTCACAACTATGATATTACATAGCGACAAAATCGTATCGGGCTCTTTCCATTTATGAAAACTATTAAAAGCATCCATACCCATCACCCAATAAAAGGCATTGTCTGGTACTTGCTGCGTAAGCAGCTTTAAAGTGTCAACTGTGTACGACTCACCTTGTTTATTTAACTCGGTTAAATCAACACTTAAATTTTCATAACTTTCTAATGCTAGTTCTATACAACGTAAGCGTTGCAGATCCGATGCCTGCGGTTGGTCTTTATGCACGGGCATTGCCAAAGGCATTAAGCGCATAAGGTCTAAGGCTAAAGCTTTCTGAACAGCGTCTGCGGTTTGCAAGTGCCCCATATGCACAGGGTCAAAAGTGCCACCTAATATGCCAATGTGTTTACCTGAAACATGAGCAGGTGGTTTAACTGTTGTCATTATTGGCGAATTGTACCATTGCCTTTAACAATATACTTTTGTGTAGTTAAACCAACTAAACCTACTGGACCACGCACATGAATTTTATCGGTACTAATACCAATTTCAGCACCTAGGCCATATTCGAAGCCGTCAGCAAATCGAGTAGATGCATTATGCATAACCGAGCTTGAATCTACCTGCGCTAAAAATTTAGCAGCAGCACTTAAGTTCTCGGTAACAATTGAGTCAGTATGATGCGAGCCATAGTGATTAATATGCTCAATTGCCGCATCTACGCCATCTACAATTTTAATTGAGATAATTGGCGCCAAATACTCAGTAGACCAATCTTCTTCAGTGGCTTTATTTAAGCTAGAATCAATCGCAAGTGTTTGCTCACAAGCACGTATCTCCACATCCTTGTCTTTATAGGCTTTTAACAATGCAGGTAAAACCGTTTGCGCAACAGAGGCATTAACTAATAATGTTTCCATGGCATTACACACACCGTAACGGTGAGTTTTTGCATTAAGTGCAATATCAAAAGCTTTCTTCTCATCGCACTCAGCATCAATGTACACATGGCAAATGCCGTCTAAATGTTTAATAACAGGTACACGTGCGTCTGTAGAAATACGCTCAATTAAGCCTTTACCACCACGCGGAACAATTACGTCTACGTAGTCCTGCATAGTAATTAACTCGCCTACCGCTGCACGGTCAGTTGTTTTAACGACTTGAATAACATTACTGTCTAAGCCGGCCTCTTCTAAGCCAGTTTTAATAACGGCCGCTATTGCTGTATTACTATGTAGTGATTCTGAGCCGCCACGCAAAATAGCCGCATTGCCTGACTTTAAGCATAAAGCCGCCGCATCAGCCGTTACATTTGGGCGAGACTCATAAATAATACCGATAACGCCCAATGGCACGCGCATCTTGCTCAGGTGGATACCAGAGTCCATTGCACCCACAATATCAACTTCGCCAACAGGGTCTGGCAAAGTAGCGACTTGCTCTAAACCTTCAACCATTGCAGCAATTCTGTCTTCATTAAGTGCAAGACGATCCATAAGAGCAGCATCTAAGCCGTTTTGCTTACCTGCATCTAAATCTTTTTGGTTAGCTTCTAAAATAGCATCTTGGCTAGCTAACAAGGCTTTGCCGATGGCTTTAAGCGCGTCATTCTTTTGCTCTGTTGTAGCTTGGGCAATTTTATAACCGGCTTCTCGAGCCTGCTTACCAACAGTTTGCATGTAGTCGCGAACATCAATTTGGGCTGTATTATTCATAATTTTCTTTTATTTAAACGATTTATAGCTGCATTTTCTCAAATATTAGACCAATAAGCGAGGATTGCTTTTAGTCAAAACAACGAATGCCTAAGGTAGAAACGCACCATTATGGTGAAATAGTTACAAATTTAACTGTTTTTATATTCATACTTAGGCATAATCAGCTCAACTACTTACTTAATATAACTATTTGGTAGGTAATTTAATAAAAAATAATCAATAAACAATAATTGAGGGGAAAAACATGAATACATCATTAATCGGTAAATGGGCTTTTGTTGCAGGTTTAGTTATTTGCGTAATTGCAGGTTTAGGTCTTGCTGAGCATAGCGCTGTACCTATTGTTTTAGCTGTTATTGGCTTGGTAGTAGGTTTCTTAAATGTAAGTGGTGCAGAAACACGTACATTTTTAATTGCAGCTATTGCTTTAGTTATTTCAGCAACTTCAGTTGATCAACTTCCAGAAGTTGGTGGTTACATCACTGCAATTATGGATAACATTGTGGTTTTCATTGCACCTGCTGTTTTAGTGGTTGCTCTTAAATCACTTTGGTCTACTGCTGGCGACGCTTAATTTTAAGCTTTGAAGCCAAAAAAAGGCGCTCATTTGAGCGCCTTTTTTATGCCTTAAAATTATTGTTCAACAGCCTAAATCAATTTGCGATTGAGCATCGTTAACTGGGAAACAGTTACCTGAAGCAACTGACTCTGGCACATAACGCTTTAAGTTCTCATCGTATAAACCCGCTTCAACGAAACTTGTTAAGTCATCAATCTCAGATACCGTCAAACCTAAAGGCTTAAATTCAGGCGCTAAGTTTGTTGCTGCTGCATTTTGCGCAACACCTGCGTTCTTATATTCAATTACATCACGAACAGTTTTAAATGAAGCACCGTGACCTAGAACATCTGTGTCTAGCAGGTTGTATAACTGCGGCACTTTAAACTTATGATTATCAGTTTCAACTTTAGTTAAACCACCACGACCAAGCTGGTTATCTGGATTCAACGTGCCGTGAACTTGAGAGCTTGTAAGATCAAAGTCGCTAAAGCCAACAGAGAAGAATATTTCGTCTTCACTTGCACCCGCCACAGAACTTAAAGCAGGACCAGTATGACAACCCACACAACCGGCTTTATCAAAGAATAAAGTCGCGCCGCGTAATTGCGAGTCAGTCATTGCTTTATCATCACCTTTTAACCAACGTTGGAAAGGTGATTCATTCGCTAGAATTGTACGCTCATAAGCAGCAATCGCTTTAGCTGCGCCTAAGGCAGGCAAAGTGACTACAGTAGCGTTAGAAGGGATAGTACCTTCGTCTCCAGAATTTGGAAACGCTGCTGTATATAAAGCTTGGTATGCAGGGTCTGTATTCACATTATCGAAGTTTAAACGGTGAACCTTTGTACCCGCAAGCACTTGAGTTTCAACACCAGACAAACCAAAAGTATTGGCTAAAACTGGCGGAGGACCAAATGCGTCGATATCTACTACATCACTATTTACGCTAGAAGCTGATTTACCTAAACCACCATTCCATAACATTACATCTTGGTATGCGACGTTTAATACAGCTGGTGAAGTTAAATCTTGTTTATCAACCGCATCAATTTCTGCTTGTGTACCTGTTGCAACACGGCCTTCGCCCAAGTTACCAAAACCGCTAGCGCCGTCTGATAAGCCTTGTGGTACACCAGATTTAAAGCCGGCATCAACATGGTGACATGTTGCGCAAGAGTAAGTACCGCTATTACCAGTAGTAGAATCCGTGCTTACTGATGTTTCATGGTAAAGCTGTTGACCAAGAGCAACTTTTTCAGCTGTAATTGGGTTATTGGGGTCCTGAGGAATTCCTGCAAGATCACCAGTATCTGGCATCTCTAATGAAGCCAAGCTTTGACCTGCCTCAACAGCAATGGTATATCTAAGCTTTGAAGAAAGCTCACTTTCATCTGAACCACCACAAGCAGCTAGGCTTGCAACAATGGATAGAAGAGCTAATTTTTTGAATTGCATAGTGCACCCTGAAAAATTTGGTTGATTATCGTAGATAAGTAACTACCCTGTTATCTTATACAAAAGTTATAATTGCAATAAGCATGCCATGCTCAAACGTACAAATAATCGGACAACCGGGCATTTTAAGCGTTAAAAATGGTCAAAAAAAGGCAGGCTTTGTCATAAAGTTGACAAATAGCCCTTATTTTATGAAGAGCAGCTCAGTTCTAAGCTATTTGCCCAATCAGGGGGAAGGCCAGCGTATTCACTATCATCAGGGTGTTCATCAAATGGCGAACTCAACAGTTTTAACAAACGGTCAACTTCACTAAAATCACCCTCTTTAGCTTTGCGAATAGCTATTTCGGCCATGTAATTACGAAGTATAAACTTAGGGTTTATAGCCTTCATGCGGGTTATTCGAGCCGCATCAGAGTCAGCCTCTTCTTTTGCCAAACGAGTTTTATATTTGACTAAAAAATACTTGGCTTTCTCACGGTCTATAAAATTATCAATAAAAGTGGTTTGCGAAGCAGAATTTTCAAAGTCGACATTACTTAGGCTGCGCCAAACAATTGTGTAGTCAGCTTGGCTCGTTTGCATCTGCTGCAAAAGCTCTTGCAGTAAATCGTCATCACCCTCTTGCCAGGTTTGTAAGCCCATTTTTTTCGACATCATCTCTTCGTAATATTGAAGATATAAACTCGAGAAATTCTGCACAATGCCCCTAGCATCTTCTTCTGCTATGCGGTGCAGCAAGGTGCTACCAAAACAAACTAAATTCCACATAGCTACATTGGGCTGTTGCTTAAAGGCGTACCGACCTTGGTGGTCTGAGTGATTGCAAATATAGTCTGGGTTATAAGCATCTAAAAAACCAAAAGGGCCGTAATCTAAGGTTAAACCTAATACCGACATATTGTCGGTATTCATTACGCCATGCGCAAAACCGACTGCTTGCCAGTGAGCAATCATTTTGGCGGTTTTATCAACCACTGCTGCGAACAAGGCGGCAACGGGGTCTTTATCTTTTGCACACTCAGGGTAATAATGCTTAATGACATAATCACAAAGCTGGTCAACTTTATCATGCTGGTTACGGTGGTAAAACACTTCGAAGGAACCAAAGCGCACATGGCTTGGCGCCATACGTATCATCATTGCGCCGGTCTCAACTTCTTCTCTATATACCGGATTGCTCGAATCGAACATCGCTAAAGACCGTGTAGTCGGTACTCCTAAACCATGCATGGCTTCAGAACATAAGTATTCACGAATAGTCGAACGCAGTACAGCACGCCCGTCAGCGCCACGTGAGTAGGCCGTTGGCCCGCCGCCTTTTAGTTGTAGCTCCCAAAGTTGGTCTTTAGCATTACGTATTTGTCCAAGCAAAATAGCGCGACCATCACCCAACTGCGACACCCAATGCCCAAACTGATGCCCCGCATATAACATAGCCAAAGGCTCACTACCCGGCCATTCTTGTAGGCCTGTTAAATAATTAACAAATTCTGGGCGCTTAACCTCGTCAGCACTTAAGCCTAAAAGCTCTAGAGCATCCTTACTAAAGCTAGCCAAGCGCATATCATGAAACGGCGTTGGTCTTTGACGTGTAAAGAAGTCCTCACCCAAACCAGCATAAGTATTGTTGAAAATCAGAGATTCTAAAGTAGCAGACATAAGCTTTGCGCAAGGTGAAAGAGTGTATTGAATGGTATATGATAGCAAAACCTAAACAAATAGTTTATTGATACATATGAGTACTCAAAACGACGCTGTAGACACAAGTAAAGATGAGGCAATTCAAGCTGCGGCTTTTAGGCGCCTTGTTGCCCACCTACAAGACAACACTGATGTGCAAAACATAGACCTGATGAACCTTGCTGGATTTTGTCGCAACTGTTTGTCTAAATGGTATCGCGCAGAAGCTGCCGAGCTAGGTATTGATATAGAAGACCTAGATGCACGCGAACTTATTTACGGCATGCCTTATGCTGAGTGGAAAGAGAAGTACCAAAAATAAGATGTCTCAACTACGCCAAAAAATGGCCGCTAAGGGCTTTGAGTCAAACGAAAATTACGACTACATATTAAAGTGCCTACGTTCGCAAACCAGCGAAGGCATCCCTTGCCTTAACATTCAAGGTAACTGTGGCCGCAAAAAAACAGCATTTGCTAATGCCTTAGCTTTATCTATTGATACACCTCATGTTTTATATCACGACTTTACGCAAGAAGACCCTGCAAAAAACTTCACACCCAAAACCATCATAAAAGATGACGAAGAAGTTGTTGAAGAGCCACCGATTGAAGCATTCGACAAAGTATTAAGTGATGCCTGCGCCTTTAGTGAGGGAGAGCAAACAGTTTTAATTTTAGATCAATTGCAAGTTGCAGACTTCAAACAACATATTCGCCTATATGATTTTTTAATTTCACAAGAGTGGTCATACCGCGATACGAATTTTTACGCCAATCATAAAAACTTAACGCTATACCTAATTTCTGAAGAACCTTTATATCACTCACTAATCAAACAAAGCTTTCGCGTTTGGATAGATATTAAAGACCAACAGCCCCTTAAGTTTTTACCAGAAGAGCTTGGCCTAGAAGATTCAGCTCAAGATTTAATTGATGCTTTCTACGAATTATTTACCACGCTTGAATATTCACCAACATTCAGCGAATACAAAAAAATATTACACGATGCTGAGCACAACATTTTAAGCTTACAAGACTTAAAGCAAAGCCTATTTGGCTGGATTGAAAGTTTAGACCAGGCAACATTAAAAAATGACGAATACAAACCCGCCTTTATGAAAACTCTTGATGCCATACAAAGTTATATTGGCATTGAAGAAAGTGTAGAATTAACGGCCTTATAAACTGACAAAAAATACAACAGAAGAAACTTATGCAACAAACACAACCTACAAGCAACGAAGAAATTCAAGAAGCACTAGAAGCAAATTTTAAGGATAGCCAAATTACCGTAAGTGGTGATGGTTATAACTACCAAGTAAGCGTTGTGAGCGATGAATTCGAAGGACTATTTAAAGTTAAACGCCACCAGAAAGTTTATGCTGTACTAAAAGACTTTATTAACAGTGGTGCGCTTCATGCGTTAACTATAAACACTTATACTCCTGATGAAAAACCGGCTGAAGCACCAGTTGAAGTACCGGGTGAAGCATCGGCAGACTCAACTAGCGAAAAATAAATGGAATACTTAGAGCAAATATCAACTGGCG
>CAYZLE010000018.1:8098-13493 GCA_964479305.1 uncultured Gammaproteobacteria bacterium
GCAGACTCAACTAGCGAAAAATAAATGGAATACTTAGAGCAAATATCAACTGGCGAATGGACTTTACTGGCGATCAATATTTGCTTATTGGTTTTCGCCAATACCATTTACAAAAAATTAACTTTTAAAAAAGGCGAGCAGCATAATAAACAGCTTTATTTATTCCGCCTCATCAATATTTTAATTATTGGTTTAATTTTATATAAGAATTTCGTTAACCCTTTAATAGAAGATAACTGGCTTACAGATATTCTTTATATTTTACTGCTGACCTATGTTTTTATTGTCGGCTTCAAAATACTGGCCTACTTCATTCACATAAAGTATGGCAAACACCGTGACACTGAAAAAAACAATATATCCGAGACCTATACTTCTCGCGCCTTAATTTTATCTAGCGGCATTCTGCTATTTATAATTTGGTTAATCAGCTGTGTTCAGTTACTGGGTCTTAACAACCTACTTGAAGCAGGTGGTGTTCTCGGCTTTGTAGGCGTTATGCTTGCGCTAACTCAAGGCGCATGGGCGCCTGATATTATTAGCGGTTTAATCATCTTAAATAGTAATATGCTGGAAGAACATGACATATTGCAACTTAACCATAATGGCAAAAATATTTACGCCAACGTTTACAAAACAAAACTGTTTCACACCGAGCTGCTCGACATAAGCAATAACCACCGCATCATGATTAAGAACACGGCCCTACGTGAAATTTATATCCAGAACTTAAGCAAATTCGCATCAGCCAAAGGCCTACGTGAAAGGCTTAGTTTTAAAATTGGCTACGATGTTCCGCCTAAGGATGTTCGTAATATGTTTGCTAGCGTTGAAGAAACTCTAAAGTCGGAATTTGATGAATATTACGAATCACAGCACCCCGTTGAAGTCGTACTAGAAGAGACTGGCGATCATGCTATTGAATGGTCTTTCTTTTTCTACACTAAAGAAATTAAGCAGCTCTTAAAAATTAAACAAATTTTTAGAGAGCTTATATTGAATCAAGCACTGACTGATGAAATTAGTTTAGCAACGCCTTTAACGCACAGCATCGACAAAACAGAAACATAAAATTTTACGCTAAAAACTTTGCGCGGCTACAAAGCCAGAAGACCAAGCCCATTGAAAGTTATAGCCGCCTAGGTGACCAGTAACATCTACTGCTTCACCAATAAAGTACAAGCCCTGTACTTTTTTACATTCCATTGTTTTAGATGAGAGTTCATCTGTATCAATCCCACCAAGAGTTACTTCAGCAGTTCTGTAGCCTTCGCTTGCTGATGGTTTTACTTGCCAGTGTTGCAGTTGATTCTGAATGCTTTGCAAAAGCTCATTCGAGACTTCACCAATTGGTTTTTCAGCAATATCAGACCAAAATAAGTTTTCACACTCTAGTACAAACTGTTTCGGCATCCATTTATTCAACACCGTTCGTAAAACAATTTTAGGTGTATTATTTTTCGCTTGAATTAAGAATTCGCCCGACACTTTTGGCAGCACATTTAAAGATAAACTTTCGCCTTCTTGCCAGTAGCTCGACAACTGCAAAGCTGCCGGCCCGCTTAAGCCTCTATGTGTAAATAATAAAGGCGCTGAAAAATGCGCCTTATCATTATAAAAATCGACAAATTGAGATAAGCCCGAAAGCTTTTCAGTCAATACTTTTAACTGGTCTGTAAATACAAAAGGTACAAGCCCTGCTCTTGTAGGCAAGGTATTTATTTCGAACTGCTTTGCTAGTTGATAAGCCAAACCGGTCGCACCCATTTTAGGTATCGATAAACCACCCGTAGCTACTACTACTTTAGAGCTTTCAAACTCACCGATTGATGTATTAATTTTAAAACTATCTTGCGCCTTTTCAATTTCGTTAATTTCGCAATGCGTTTTAACTATTACTTTATATTTATCACACTCACTCAAAAGCATATTCAATATGTCTTTTGATGAGTTGTCACAAAATAGTTGTCCATGGCCTAAGTCTTCAACACTGCCATCAACTTGCGGTACAGCCCACTTTTTTTCATGGTAAGGAATTTTATATTCATCGACTAAGGCAATGAAATCCCACTGAGTATATTGGCTTAATGCCGATTTACAAAAATGAGGGTTTTGAGACAGATAATTCTCTGGCGTGGTATACATATTGGTGAAATTACAACGACCACCACCCGACATTAAAATTTTCTTACCGACTTTATTAGCATGATCTAATACGATGACTTTTTTGCCTAGCTTACCTGCTTGTGCGGCACAAAATAATCCTGCCGCACCCGCACCAATTATCACTGCATCATAAATTTCAGCGTCTAACACTTAGAGTATATTCGCTTTAATACGTGACTATATAAATAGTAATTAATGTTGATGTCCGCCAATCCCATGTGCATGGCCATGAGAGATTTCTTCAGCTGTTGCCTCTCTAACCGACTCGATGGTTAAATCGAAAGTTAAAGTTAAACCTGCTAAGGGGTGGTTAGTATCGAGGTCTACATTAAAACGCCCTGCTTTTACTACCGTAGCCTGCTTAGCACCCTCTTGAGTATTAACGTTAACTAGCATTCCCGGCTTTAATTTATTTTTAATTTTATTCGCATCGTGCAGATGCTTAATCGGTACACGTTGCACAGCATCTTCTTTGCGTAAACCATAGCCTTCTTCAGGGGGCACAGTCACACTAAACTCTTCGCCAGCCTCTTTACCATTGAGTGCCGCTTCTAAACCAGAAATAATATTGCCATGACCATGTAGGTAGGCCATTGGATCGCCACCTTGTGAGTTCTCTAACTCTGAGTCACCGTTTGATAAACGATAATGGAAGGTAACAACGCTGCCCGAAGTAATTTTCATAATAAAACCTAATAAAATTGTAATGTAAACTTTAAAAAGTAATTTTACCAAATTTGAACAATAAAAACTCAAGTCCTTTTAACGATACAATAAGTCCTGATTATTATAAAACATAGTCTAAATAAGCTTATAATGCCCTCCTTACTCACGTAACAGATCATAACTATGACAAGTCTTCCGATAATTACTAGTTTTGGCGGTTTTAATGCCGCTGGCCGCAGTTCTTTCCACCAAGCCTATCGCCGCATGGTGATCGACTCTTTATCATCGGATGAACGTCAAGAAACATTAGCTGGCTTGGCCACAATGATGGGGCTAGTAAGTTTTAGTGATGGGCAGTATAAAGATGCGGATGCAAAGGCTTTATCTCTAGATGAAATTGAAACACGTTTTGCTGAGCAAGTTTTAAATGGCACACTAGTACGTCGTATTGAAGAAAAATATTTAGACGTTGATAACGTTGTTGATTTTAGCAATGTAGATATCAGCCAAACAAGCCGTTCGCAATTTCAAATGTCTAAGCGCAAACTACCTCAACCACTACCAGAAAACTGGTCTATCGAAGAGAAAGACGAAAAAAATGTGATTGTAAGTGTTGAAGGTGACTTAGCGGTAAAAATGGAAACTTCACGCAAACTGGATGTGAGTAGCGCGGGTCAATTACCTAGTGGTTTTGAACCTGCTGACTGTTACAAATCTAGATTTCATCCTCGTGGTTTACAGCTAACTATTTTAGCTGCTGCCGATGCTATCAATGCTTTAGGCGTAGATTGGCAAACAGTAATGAATTCAATAGCACCCGATGAACTGGCCGTTTATGCCAGCAGCTGTGCATCCCAGGTTGATGACAATGGTTTTGGTGGTTTACTACAAGCTCGCTTACGCTCTAGCCGTGTTTCGTCTAAACAATTAGCACTAGGCTTAAACTCTATGCCAGCTGATTTTGTAAACGCTTATGTATGCGGCAGCCTTGGTTCAACTGGTAGCATGACAGGCGCATGTGCGAGTCTTTTATATAACCTGCGTTTAGGTGTAGATGAAATTAAATCTGGCAAGCGCCGAGTAGTAATTGTAGGTGGTAGTGAAGCACCGATTACGTCTGAGGTAATAGAAGGCTTTGATGCAATGAGCGCACTTGCTAAAGATGCTCAACTTAACAAGCTTGATGGCAGCGACACAGTCGACAACCGCCGTGCGAGTCGCCCTTTTGGTGACAACTGTGGTTTCACTATGGGTGAGTCAGCTCAATACTTTATTTTAATGGATGATGCACTAGCCATTGAACTAGGTGCGGAGATTCACGCGTCAGTTAATGATGTGTTCGTGAATGCTGACGGTTTCAAAAAATCTATCTCATCGCCTGGCCCAGGCAACTACATTACTATGGCTAAAGCGGTCGCTTCAGCAAAATCCATCTTGGGTGAAGAAGCCGTACAAAAGCATAGCTTTGTACAAGCACATGGTTCAAGCACACCGCAAAACCGTGTCACTGAATCTGTAATTTTAGACAAAATTGCCGAAGCCAATGGCATTTCAGATTGGCCTGTAACATCAGTTAAAGCTTATGTAGGCCATTCACTTGGTCCAGCCAGTGGCGACCAACTTTCAACTACTCTAGGTGTATTCAAATACGGCTTACTGCCCGGCATTAAAACCATTTCTAAAGTAGCAGACGACGTTGTCGATGAGCGTTTAAATATTAGCACTAGCGACTTTAAGCTTAATCAACCACAAGTCGCATTTTTAAATTCAAAAGGCTTTGGCGGCAACAATGCCAGTGCATCTGTTATTGGGCCAGAGGCCACATTAGCCATGCTAAGCAAACGTTATGATAGTGCCACTATAGAAAGCTACAAAGAAAAGCGTAAAGCGGCGAAAGACAAAGCAGCGCAATATAATCAGAGCTATTTACAAGGTGACTATAAAATCATCTATAACTTTGGTGAAAACTTAATTGACGAGCAAGATATTAATATTAGCGATGAAAAAATTGACATCGCAGGCTTTCAAGAAGGTATCAATCTAGTCTTTGATAACCCATACAAAGACATGTGCTAAAACAAAGTTGTAAAACACTTTTACTAATCTTTAGCTACACTTATTACTTACACTCAACTTAGAATTAAAATATGAATTTTATTGTAGGCCAGCGCTGGGCAAGCCACGCTGAAACACATTTGGGCCTCGGCATTGTTACCGAAAGCCAAGACCGTCGCGTAACCGTTATTTTCCCAGCCAGTGAAGAAAGCCGCGTATACGCGAGCGACAACGCACCTTTAAGCCGTATTAAATATAGCGAAGGCGACATCATTCAGGATATGGACGAGAAAACGTACACCGTTGTTCACGTTCACGAAACTGCTGAAATATTTAGCTATCTTTGCGATGACGAAAATGGTGAAGAAGTTGAAGTTCACGAAATCGACCTCAGCTGCTTTGTTAAATTCAATACCCCACAGCAGCGTCTATTCAGTGGCCAAATTGATAAAATCAAACACTTTGATTTGCGCACGCAAACATTAAACCTACAACACAAACTTCAGCA
>CAYZLE010000019.1:0-13390 GCA_964479305.1 uncultured Gammaproteobacteria bacterium
CGTGATGACATTCAAGCAGTGTTCCTTGTTGCCAAAAGTAATCAAGGTCGTTTAATTAAACCGCAACTGCAATTCCACAACATCACCGACATACCTATTTATTCAACATCAAGAATTTATAGTGGTTCTGTTGACAAGCTGCAAGACCGTGATTTGAATGGCATTGTATTTACCGATATACCTTGGGTATTAGACAAAGATAAATACAGGAGTTATAGACACTCAAACCAACAGTCAAGCTCAACTAAAACTAACAGTCGACTATACGCATTAGGTATTGATGCTTACTCACTACTGCCTCACCTGCCAAATCTTCAGCGAAATAAAGGCGAACGTTATTACGGCGTTAGTGGCAACACCTTTATGGCTAAAGGACAAAAGTTGCAGCGTGAACTACCTTGGGCGCAATTCTCTAAAGGTGAAGCTAAAACGCTAAATTTCAGTACTCTAAATAAGAGTAACGTACTAGAAAAATCTAAAGACTTAGCGCCTTAAAGTGCAATAAATTCTTCACAATGCGAAGCAAAGGACAGGACGTCGAAAATACCGCAGCCACTTTTTTAAAGAAAAATGGCTGCAAAATCATTACTCAAAACTACCACTCCCGTTACGGCGAAATAGACCTTATCTGTTTAGATAAAGCTGTTTTAGTATTTGCTGAAATAAAATATAGGAAGAGTACTAGCTACGGCACAGCCGCAGAAACTGTCACCACACAGAAACAAACAAAAATTATTAAAACAGCCGAGTTCTTTTTAATGAAGGAAGCAAAATATCAAAATAGAGAAATACGTTTTGATGTACTTACTTTAGAAGGTGATTTAGATAACGAAATGCAGTGGATTAAAGCGGCATTTACTAGTTAAATCTATTTAATCACTCGTAAATTAGGACGCTCACTTTTGCCGTTTGATGTACCGCCATTAGCGCCATCAGATTTAGGCACGGCTCTTGGGCCACTAGAACCTTTAGGGCCATTTGGATCAGTTGGGTCTGTCGGATCTGTCGGGTCAGTCGGGTCAGGGTCAAAGGCACCATCATGATCGTCAAAAGCCATACCCTGCCCGTTTTCTTTTGCGTAAATAGCCAGTACCGAATTAACCGGACAATAAACATTCATTGCTCTACCGCCAAACTTAGCTGAAAAGGTAATTTCACCATCACCTAATACTAAGTGCTGAACCGCCATTGGGCTTAGATTTAAAATTATTTTCCCTTCTTGCACAAACTCTTCTGGCACCATTACATCCGCTATCTCTGTATCAACCAACATATGCGGTGTTACACCGTTATCTACTAGCCATTCATAAATAGCACGAATTAAGTAAGGGCGACTAGAGTTCATATTTAAGGTACGTTGTATTCAGATTTACTGAGGATAGGTTTTTTCTATTAAAGAAAGACTTTGTTTGAACGCTTCGCTAGCAAATACTTTTTGCATATAAGCTTTAACACCCTTTGCCTGTCTTGGTAGCTCAATACCAAAAGACTTCAAGCGCCACAAAACAGGAATGATTGTGCAGTCAACCAAGCTCATATCATCTGCCATGAAAAAATTAGTATGAGCAACAGCATCGTTAATATCGATTATGCTTTCTAACAAGTGCTTACGTGCCTGTTCAGTTTCTTTGCCATTATCTGCAACGATGGCATCAACCAGTGGATACCACTGCGTTTGAATTCTAAATAATATTAAACGAAAACGAGCTCGTTCAGTTGGGTCTACAGGTAATAATGGAGGATGAGGAAAACGTTCATCAATATAATCAACGACTACACGCGAATCATACAAAACCAAATCACGATCAATTAGAGTAGGACTGTAGCCATATGGATTAACTGTTAACAAATCATCTGTTGGAAACAAAGGATCAAAATCTTCAATTTGGCAAACTACATCTTTAACGCACATAACTAAACGTGCACGATGACTATAATGACTTCTAGGGTCAGAAAACAAGGTCATTACAGAACGATATACATTTTCTTTAGCCATCTAACATTTCTCTCTCAACATGAATCCATTTACAAAGACGTACTTAGCTACATGGAGTGTAACGAATTTAAGTATGTAAAAGCAAATCATGGGAATTAAGCCAAAAAAAACCACCTTTAAAAGGTGGTTTTTTTAGCGTTTAAATTAATGAATGTCTTTCCAATATTCTTTCTTCAGCATGTAAGCTAGATAAGTAAAGAATAATAAGAATAAGATTACCCAGAAACCAATTTTTCCACGAACCATTTTTGCAGGCTCTGCGCTGTATACGAAAAAGTTAGTTAGATCTAAAGCCAGTTGATCAAACTCTTCATCGCTTAAGCTACCCTCTTTAACTAACTCAACGCCAGTTAAAACTTTGCGGGTATGCCCATGGTCATCAATCTCTTCATAAACAGGCCTTTGCTCACCTTGTAAGTGACCTAATACATTAGGCATACCTACAGCTGGGAACGCAGCGTTATTCACACCCATTGGACGCGAGTCATCTTTATAAAAAGTTTTAAGGTAAGTGTAAACCCAGTCTGGACTACGTGAGCGAGCAACCAAGTTTAGATCTGGCGGTATTACACCAAATGCTGTTTCAGCATAGCGCTCATCCATTGCAATCGTCATTAACTCACCCACTTTACGTGGCTTACCATCAATATCAGTTGTGAATATTAAGTTATCAATCACAGCCTGGTCTGACATATCCAAATCTTTAGCAACGCGGTTAAAACGCTGATAGTTCATTGAGTGACAACCCATGCAATAGTTAACAAAATACTTAGCACCACGTTGAAGTGAAGCTTTATCTGCAAGATCAACTTTTGCGTGCTCTAATGGATATTTAGCACCACCTGCCGCTTGCGCTTGGCCCATAAAAATAAGGGCACTTATTATAATTAAGAACGTTCTCATTTGAATGTAACCCTCTCTGGTACAGGCTTAAGCTGCTCTTTACGGCTGCTGATATCAGTAAATATAAATAAAGCGATATAAACAAGACCAAGAACGATAGTTGTAATTAGTACATTTGTTTCTGCTTCAGTAGCTACTGCGTCATATACAAGATAAGCCACAAATGCACCCAGCAGAGCTAATAGCACTTTAGCTACGATGCCTGTTGATTCACGCGCTTCATTTGAACTTACGATATATAAGCCAGCAAAGAAGAAGAAGTAAACCAAACTAAATACTTGCGCTAATTTTGTAAACATAGGTGTAGGTGCTTTCATACCTAAGTAACCCAGAACAAAAAATGCTACAACAAAGCTGCCTAGTAGTAATTTATAACCTAGAGAACGGTAGCGAATCGATTTAATCGGGCTACGGTCAACCCAAGGTAAAAAGAACAAGAACACAATCGCGCCGCCCATACCTAGTACGCCACCAAACTTATGCGGAATAGCACGTAAGATTGCGTAGAAAGGTGTGAAGTACCATAGTGGAGCAATATGCTCTGGTGTCTTCAATGGGTTAGCCGGTATGAAGTTAGCAGGCTCTAAGAAGTATATGTACATTTCTGGTGCAAAGAAGATGATGCCGAAAAACAGAATCATAAATGCACTAATACCCACAATATCTTTCACGGTGTAGTAAGGGTGGAATGGAATACCGTCTAATGGCACGCCATTTTTATCTTTATGCTTCTTAATTTCTACACCGTCTGGGTTATTTGAACCCACTTCGTGCAGTGCCAAAATATGCGCAACCACTAAGAACAAGATAACTAATGGCAAAGCAATAACGTGTAAGGCAAAGAAACGGTTAAGTGTGATGTCTGAAACAACATAATCACCACGAACCCAAAGCGCTAATGTTTCACCTATAAATGGTACAGCACCTACTAAAGACACAATTACTTGCGCACCCCAGTACGACATTTGCCCCCAAGGTAATAGGTAACCAAAGAAGGCCTCACCCATTAAACAAAGGTAAATGAACATGCCGAATATCCAAATAAGCTCACGTGGTTTTTTGTAAGAACCATACATAAGGCCACGGAACATATGGCAATAGATAACTACAAAGAATAATGAAGCGCCTGTTGAGTGCATGTAGCGTATGAGCCAGCCCCAACTTACATCACGCATTATGTATTCGACTGAAGCAAACGCCAAGTTAGCATCAGGCTTGTAGTTCATTGTTAGGAAAATACCCGTAACAATTTGCAAAACTAGAATTAGTAAAGCAATAGAACCAAAGAAATACCAGAAATTAAAGTTTTTAGGCGCGTAATACTCGCTTAGATGCTCTTTCCACATTTTGCTCATTGGGAAACGCTCATCAAACCATTCGAAGCCGGCCGTTAAATATTTCATCATGACGCTTCTCCTTGATCAACACCAATTTGAACAAGCGTATCTGATAAGTAACGATGCGGAGGTACTTCCATATTTGTTGGAGCAGGTACACCTTTATATACACGACCAGAAATATCGAACTTAGAACCGTGACATGGGCAGAAGAAACCACCTTTCCAATCAGCACCTAAGTCAGCTGCTGCAATATCAGGGCGATAAGTAGGTGAACAACCCAGATGAGTACATAAACCCACCATCACTAAGTATTCGCTTTCGTTAATAGAACGATTTCTATTACTTGCGTATTCAGGCTGTTGTAATTTTGTGTTTTCTGGATCGGCTAACTTGCCTTCGACTTCTGCTAAGGCTTCAAGCTGCTCAGCTGTACGACGCACAATCCAAACTGGCTTACCACGCCATTTAACAGTTAAGTATCGACCAGGCTCAATGGCGCTAATATCCGCTTCTACCGGAGCACCAGCCGTTTTGGCGCGCTCACTTGGCTGAAATGTAGAAACAAATGGAACGGCCATAGCCGTCGCAGCACCTGCTCCTGCAACACAAGTTGAGGCAGTTAAAAACCAACGTTTATCGTTGTCTATCTTATCAGATGACATATTTCCCCCCAAGGAATTCTACTAACTTAACTACATACAAATACAAGTTTCGTTAGGGCTGATAAATTTTTTATCTTAAAGTGTCTACGCACAATTATTAACTCGGTATTCTAACAACTTTTAAACAAATCGGTAGTTTAAAATGCCTTTAATACACTAATAATTGATTAATAATTTATTAAAATTCGTTAATAACTTAAACTGGGTTTGGTATATCTATAAACTTGTGCTCAATATCAAACTCTTCTACCAAATGCGAGCCTAGTGCTTGCACTCCGTATCGCTCAGTAGCATGATGCCCTGCAGCAAAATAATCAATGCCAAGTTCTTGTGCAAGGTGCATAGAACTTTCTGAAACCTCACCAGATATAAAGGCATCTGCCCCCATCTCAGCTGCTTCAACAATATAGTGTTGTGCCGCACCCGTGCACCAGGCCACTTTCTTAATATCTCGATCATGCCCTTTTAGTACCAGCGGCTTATGCTGTAACTTTTCTTCCAGCAAGTCCCCCAGAGCATCAGCGCCAATCGAATTTGGCGTTGTTCCGTAAAACAACATATTTTTAGCCGGCCCACTACTGGCGACCCCTTCAAAGTCAAAACCCAGCTTTTCTGCAAGTTGTACATTATTCCCTAGTTTGATGTGGGCATCTAAAGGTAAGTGGTAGGCAAACAAGTTAATATCATGCTGCAACAAAGTCGCTATACGCTTTCGCTTAACGCCGGTAATAACATCGGGCTCAGAGCGCCAAAAGAAACCATGGTGCACAAGTAGCGCATCGGCCTTTTCATCAATAGCTTTTTCTATCATTGCCTGAGATGCTGTCACTCCGCTAACAATCTTACTTATTTCAGGTCGACCTTCAATCTGCAAGCCGTTTGGGCAGTAGTCTTTAAAGTTATTTACTTGTAACAATCGGTGGCAATATTTTGTTAATTCTAGAGTCTTAATTAGCCCCATAATAATTTTTCTACCTTATACATAGATATCTTTATATAAAAAATGATAATGTAGCACTTATGAAACGAGAAATAACCTTACTTTTTTATTTGAACGCTATTCTTATTGGTTTAGTAGGCGCACTGCTGTATTTTTTTGTTGTCGACAAAAAAAACGAGCTAAATGACACCGCTCAATCAGACAGCATCATCATACCTAGCAAGGCCCAAGAAGAACCAAGCTCTAGCCTCAATTTAGGCTCAGGCCCTTTCTCTTATGCAAACGCTGTCAATAAAGCGTCAAATGCGGTTGTGAGTATTTATACCGCCAAAACAGTTCTTAAGAAACAATCTACAGGCAATCCTTTTTTTGACCGTTTATACGGCGACACCCTAACTAAACCTGAAGTTGAAACAGGTTCTGGCTCTGGCGTTATTGTTAATGATGCCGGCTATATCATTACAAACTATCATGTTATTGATGGCGCTGAGCAAATGCGCGTACTGCTAAAAGACGGCCGAGACTATCCCGCCTCAGTAATTGGTAATGACCCAGAAACAGATTTAGCGGTATTACGGATTATTGCCGAAAACATAGAGCCGATATCAATTAGCACCATGGAGACAATTGCCATTGGTGATGTAGCGCTTGCAATCGGCAACCCTTTTGGCGTTGGTCAAACAGTTACCATGGGCATTATTTCTGCCACAGGTCGCGATCGTGTTGGCTTAAACACCTTTGAAAACTTTATTCAAACCGATGCAGCTATTAACCCCGGCAACTCTGGTGGCGCTTTAATTAATGCCAGAGGCGATTTAGTCGGCATTAACACAGCCATATTCAGTCGTTCAGGTGGTTCTAATGGTATTGGCTTCGCTATACCAAGTAACATGGTTAAAGACGTTCTCGACCAGATATTAGAAAATGGCCAAGTGCAACGTGGCTGGTTAGGCGTTGAAGCGGTAAACATCAGCAGTGTAATGAAAGAAAAACTGGCGAGCAATGGCATTGAGGTAACGGGCATTTACCGTGAAGGCCCTGCAGATTCAGCCGGGCTCATTCCTGGTGATATTATTACCCATATTAATGGTATAGAGATACTCTCTATTCACGATGTACTGAAGATTGTCACACCCAACAAACCAGGGAATACCGTTGCTATAAATGGCATACGTCAGGGTTCTAAATTTGAAACGAGTGCTTTACTAGCGCAAAGACCGCTAGAAAATTAATGGGATAAAAAGACTGATGACAGCAAAAGCGCCAGCAGCCAAGCATTATAGCTCTGGCCTCAAGCCCATTTATATAATCACTTTTTTTTCAATTAACCTTGCTTTATTTATATTCCATTCAGTTCAGTTTATAACTAGGCTTCCTATACCTAACCTTGGCAATGCAAGCGTTATTGTATTATCAGCTAGTATATTAATTTATTTCTTAAAAAATCGAAGCAGTAGAGTAGCGCATAAAAAAAGGTTTAATAACTCAGTTTTAACCGCATTCTTAATTAGCCTAGGTATCACTGTTGTGGCTATATTTTCATCGAAGAGTGATTTAAGCCACCCGATGCTAACCACCTTAGCTTTATTTATGATGTGGACCATATATGAAATATGGTATTGCAACTTTAATAAACAAAATAGCAACAACCCTCATATAGCTCTAGGCAAGTATTTTATGCCTAGCCAGCTCAAAAATACAGATGAAAGCCAATTCAACTTGCCAATTGAACATGGGAAATACCACATTTATATTTTCCATAATGCCAACTGGAATAACTTTTGTTTGTCTCACATTAAAGAGATGAATAAAGACACTAGAATTCTAAACAATGAAGACTTTCAAATTTACTTGATTGGTAATTTGAATAAAGCCGAAACTCATAAGTTACAGCGACTAATAAAATTCAGAGCTACGGTTTTATTGGACAAAGACCACAAGTTCTCAGACTCCCTTGGCATTGAGAAACATAATAGCTATCCACTATGCATTAAGCTTCTTGGCTACAAGCAACGACCAGTAACACCTGCTGTTATAGTCACCAATCCTGATGACCAAATCGTTTATAATTTTGTCGCCAACAATACTCGCTTTAGACCAACAATTAGCAACCTGATTACTAAAATTAAAGCTGCTCAGCTTTAGTTCAAGCTTAATAAGCTAAACTATAAATTAGCTTATACAACATGAACTAAACATAATATTAGTGGACTAAACATCACACTCATTTAGGAATAAGCATGTCTACAAAAAATATCAGCATTGTCGCTATAGCGGCCGCATTATTTGCCTGCTACTTTATTTACGACCTCGGTCAATACTTAAGCCTTGATGCTTTAAAGAATAGTAAAGACCAAATACAAGCCTATTATCAAAGCAACAAAGTATTAACTATAGGTTTATTTTTTGGTGTTTATGTTTTAGTTGCTGCTTTATCCTTACCAGGAGCTGCGATTCTAACGCTTGCCGCCGGTGCTATTTTTGGACTTGCAACGGGTTTAGTGATCGTTTCATTTGCTTCAACCATTGGCGCTACTTTGGCATTTTTAATTTCACGTACGGTGTTAAGAGACTCTATAAGCAATAAGTTTAGCTCACAGCTTGCCAGCATAAATGCAGGCATAGAGAAAGAAGGCGCATTTTACCTATTCACTTTACGCCTTATACCTATTATTCCTTTCTTTGTTATCAACCTAGTGTTTGGTTTAACCAAACTTAAAACCTCTACTTTCTACTGGGTTAGTCAACTAGGTATGTTGGCGGGCACAGCGGTATTTGTTAATGCAGGTACGCAACTTGCTCAAATTGATTCTTTAGCAGGCATAGTATCTCCCAAGGTACTTGGTTCATTTATATTGTTAGGACTATTTCCTTTAATTGCAAACAAGGTAATTAATATGATTAAAAGCAACAAGGTTTATAAACCTTATAAAAAACCTAAATCTTTTGACTACAACTTAGTAGCAATTGGTGGCGGATCAGCAGGCTTAGTTACTTCATATATTGGTGCAGCGGTAAAAGCCAAAACCGCCTTAATTGAACGCCACAAAATGGGTGGAGACTGCTTAAATACGGGTTGTGTGCCTTCTAAAGCTTTGATTCGTTCAGCCAAATTTAATCACCAAATGAGCCAGGCTCAGAAATACGGTTTTAACCCGACATCAAGCTCGTTTGAATTTAAAAACATAATGAATCGCGTGCAAAATGTGATTAAAAAAATTGAACCGCATGACTCAATAGACCGTTACACAAAACTAGGCGTTGACTGCATTACTGGCGAAGCAACTATTTTGTCGCCATGGGAAGTTGAGGTAGACGGCAAAACAATCACCACCAAAAATATAGTGATTGCTACCGGGGCAAGACCTTTTGTACCCCCTATCCCAGGTTTAGATAAAATTGATTACTTAACATCAGACTCTATATGGTCTTTAGAAGAGCTACCAAAACGCCTCTTAGTTTTAGGCGGCGGTCCTATTGGTTGTGAACTTGCTCAATCATTCAAACGACTTGGTAGTGAAGTTATACAAGTTGAAATGAACTCAGCGATTATGGGCAGAGAAGACCCTGAAATCGCCGATATGGTAACTCAAAAATTTATCCAAGAAGACATTGACGTAAGAACTAACCATAAAGCCGTTGAATTTAAACTCGATGGCAAGCAAGCGACGCTTATTTGCGAAAGAACCGATTCAGGTGAAAAAGTAAATATTGAGTTTGATCAAGTGTTAGTTGCCATTGGTCGCAAGCCGAACACAAGCGGCTTCGGACTGGAAAAATTAGGTATTGAGTTAAGACGCAACGGTACTATTGAAGTAAATGATTACCTTCAAACTGCTTTCCCTAATATTTATGCCTGTGGTGATGTAACAGGGCCATATCAGTTTACACATACTGCAGCGCACCAAGCTTGGTACTGCGCAGTTAATGCCTTATTTGGTCGTTTTAAAAAGTTTAAAGTTGACTACCGAGTTATACCTTGGGCAACATTTACCGATCCTGAAGTTGCACGCGTAGGCATAAATGAAACTGACGCTAAAGAGAAAAACATTCCCTATGAAGTCACAACTTTTGGCATTGATGATTTAGATAGAGCTATAGCCGACAGTGCCGACTACGGTGTAGTAAAAGTCTTAACTGTGCCAGGTAAAGATAAAATATTAGGTGTAACACTTGTTGGGCAACATGCCGGCGACTTAATATCTGAATTTGTTTTAGCCATGAAGCACAACTTAGGCTTAAATAAAATACTAGGCACTATTCATAGTTACCCAACTATGGCAGAAGCGAATAAATATGTGTCTGGTGAGTGGAAGCGAAATAACGCTCCGCAAAGAATATTAAATTGGATTGAAAAGTATCACGCCTGGTCTAGAAAATAAGAAATAATTTAGACTCTTAAACAACACATACTTGATCTCTGCCTTGCTCTTTAGCAAGGTAGAGAGCATCATCAGCTGTTTTAAATATTTGCTGTTTATTTGCTTTACTATCTCTATCAACATAAGCAACACCCACACTCACAGTAATAGGGATCACTTTATTTTCATATGAAATTTTAACATTTGAAATTGAGCGATTAATACGCTTAGCCAAACCTTCTGCTTCTTGCCTAGTAACGTCTTGTTGCATAATACAAACAAACTCTTCACCGCCGTAGCGAGAAAATGTATCGCCATCTCGCAATAAAGATTTACACAACATAGCCACCTGGCGAATAACCGAGTCACCTGCTTGATGGCCATAGCTGTCGTTAACTTTCTTAAAATGATCAACATCGATCACCAATAAGGCAAATGCTGTTTTCTTTCTATCTCTAACAGCCACAGCATCAGAGAAGCGACTATCAAAATATCGTCGATTATTAACGCCTGTTAAATCATCCGTAATAGATAAGGCTGTTAACTTTGCACGAGTACGACTTAACTCGTTATAAATGCGCATAAATAGATAGACCAGAACCGGAATAAATAAAACGCCATGGAGTAAGCCTTGGAAAACTACCAAAGGTTCTACATGCCCAAAGAGCAGCAAGTCCGACACTATAAGTATAGGCAACAACACAGCAAACACTAAAAATAAACACATAGCGGCAACAGCAGTTCCACCATACTTATCTATTAAGTCTATTAAGGAAAATCCTTTGTTTTTCAAAATTTTATATACTCTTTAATTTGTGTGGTTAAAATATAACCAATTAATACCTTCAGCGCCATCTGCAATTGACGGTCTGCAAGCTTTTGCCGACCAAATGCTCAGACTGTTAATGATTGTTAAATCAATACGCGCATACCGTTTACATAAGTTCATTAATAAGCCAAAAAAACTCTTTGCGCATTATGAAGCAGTTTAGAGTAGAAACAATGTCAAAGATTGTTAAACCTGCTTGAACTTATTTTTTCATGACCCTGTTAATGACAAAAGCCTCTATGCGTATAGTTAAGCAATTTAGTATTAATACTTGTATTAGTTTGATAACCTACGCTGGCATACGTAAATAAAGCACACTATAAATGAACCTCGACCAAATATTTTTAATCATAATTCTGCTTAGCGCTTTTGTACTTTTCATTAGCAATAAGCTACCACCTGACCTAGTGGCTTTGCTAGCGCTAATGGCGGGTGTTATTGTTAGCATTATTCCTGCTGAACAAGCCTTTATGGGTTTTGCTAACCCAGCCGTTATTACGGTTGCGGCTATCCTTGTGATTACAAAAGCTCTGCAAGACGCCTCAGCACTAGATTCGATTGCCTTATTCATTCTTAAGCGAAAATTCAGCCCCAAGATTCAACTATTCGTTTTAACCTCTATTGCAGCCGTACTGTCTGGATTTATGAATAATGTTGGCGCTTTAGCTCTTATTATGCCTATTGCTATTCAAACCGCTAAAAAGAATAAAATTCCACCTAGCGACATTTTAATGCCTATTTCATTTGCCTCAATTTTAGGTGGATTAATGACATTGATAGGTACTCCGCCCAACATATTAATTTCTAATTATCGTGCCAGTGCGCTAGGATCTAGTTACAACTTATTTGACTTCTTTCCTGTCGGCGTACTTCTAGTTATTGTTGGTTGTATTTTCCTTTTACTCTTTTCGCGTTACTTAATACCTAAACGCAAAGGTGCAAATTCTAGCGACGGTATGTTTGAAATTAACGACTATGTAGTTGAAGCTGTAGTAGAAGAAAACTCTAACCTAGTTCTTCAAAATATTAATAAATTTGGACAAGGCATTGAAGGCGACATTGAGGTTCTTGGCTTAATACGCGGTACTAAGCGTATTACTGGAGAGCTGCACTTAAAAGATTTAACGCTTCATACCAATGATATTTTAATTATTCGTGCAGACACAGGCATATTAAAGGCCGTCATTGAAAAACACGCACTTAGTCTTGTTGGCGATGTTAGGGTTAAAAACAGCGACCTTAAGTCTGATCACATCACCACTATTGAATCAGTAGTTACACCCAACTCGCGCTTAGTAGGCAGAAGCTTTAAAGGCTTACGACTCAGGTCGCGTTATGGCTTAGCTTTATTAGGTATAGCCCGCCAAGGTAAACCATTTAAAAACCGTCTTGGCCATGTGATTATCAAACCAGGTGACATTATTTTATTTCAAGGTGAAGAAGCGACTATATCTGACCATATTGCTAGACTCGGCTGCTTACCATTAGCGAATAGACGATTAAGTTTAAATAAAAACAATGCTACTGCAAAAATCCTGATAGCTTTTGCTACTGCCATTTTTGCCACCATTACAAACTTAGCACCTGTTTATATCTGCTTTAGTTGCGCTATTTTATTCTTGGTATTAATTAAAATAATTAATATGCGAGACATATACAACAATATTGATTGGTCAATCATCTTATTACTAGCTGCTCTAATACCCGTAGGTAATGCTGTGCAAACAACTGGTATGGCTGACCTACTAGCCAACGAGCTTTATCAATTAAGTAGTTTAATTGGACCTCTAGGTATTCTGACCTTGTTAATGATTTTAACAATGACCTTATCTGACATATTGAACAATGCTGCTACTGCGGTTATCTTGGCGCCAATTGCTGTAACGCTAGCCCAAAGTATGGGCGTAAACCCTGATGCCTTTTTAATGGCTGTAGCGATTGGTGCATCGTGCGCTTTCCTTACACCCATTGGTCATCAAAACAATATTCTGGTTATGGGTCCAGGTGGTTATCAGTTTGGAGATTACTGGCGTTTAGGGCTTCCATTAGAAATACTGATTGTATGCACTAGCATCCCTGCTATTTATTTCTTCTGGGGCTTATAGTTTTTGAACTGCTTTACAAGCTTACTCAAATAAACTTTCTTGCTGCTCTTCATAAGTTTCGCCTACTTCAGCTTCATCTACTAAACCAGAGAAACTAATACCTAACAAACGTGCTGGAGTAGAACCTAGTTTTGTTTTAGGTATTAAGTCTAATAATTGTTTCTCGGCTTCTTGCAAAGAATAAACACCATCGGTCAATGTAAACTGCCTTGTAACTTGCTTAAAATCAAAGTACTTAACCTTTAAGGTCACTG
>CAYZLE010000020.1:0-13008 GCA_964479305.1 uncultured Gammaproteobacteria bacterium
TAGATTGTGCAGCGGCAATACCGCGCTGCAATGAAACATTTACATTAGTTATGCGCTTAAGTGCAGGGAATACTAATAAAATGGCACTGATTAATTGTAAAAATTCATCGGCACCAATACCTTGATCAAAGACACTGATATAAATTAAAGACAATAAGAATACAGCTGCAATAATTTGCACTAAAGGTTCCATAAGGCCTTTAGTTAAACCTAATTTAATATTTTGATTTTTATTTTGATCATTCGAAAGAGTAAAACGATTTAATTCGTGCTCATGACCACCAAACACTTTAATAACTTTATGCCCGTCAATGGCTTCTTCAATGACTTGTGTTGAGTCTGACATGGTATTTTGAATGCGGTGCGACACTAAACGAAAGCGTTTTGAAACGGCACTCATAATCATTGCTAGTAAAGGTACAACCACTAAGAATAATAATGAAATTGTTGGGTTAATATAAATCATTAAACCAATTAAAAATATGATAGTTAAACCGTCTTTAAATAATGTTGTTAGTACACTGGTTGTCGAGTCTGCAACTTGTTCGGTGTTGTAAGACATCATAGATATAAGTTCACCTGTTGGTGAAACATCGTAAGTTTTACTTGGAAGGTTTAATAACTTATTAAATATTTGTTGGCGTAAAGCATGAATAATACTGCGTGATATTTTTGCAGTTAAGTAAATAACAAACAAACCTGCAAATCCCCTGACGAAAAATAATATGCCAAGTTCAATCATTACTTTAATAACGGCTTCGCTATCTCTGTCTAAAAAGCCGGCTTTTGTAATTGGGCCCATTATGCGAGCCAAATTCATTTCTATAAATGCTAATAGCACCATACCCAGTATGGTGATAACAAAAATAAATTTAAGCGGAGATAAGTAAGACAGCAAACGACGGTAAGTTTTACCGCCACTAAGATACTCTTGAGATTTCATTATATTTTAAGGTGTGGGTCTAGTCGTTGCGATTGACAGTTTAACTAAGCCTAGTTGAGCAGCAACATCCATTGCTGTAACTACAGCCTGGTGAGGTGCCTTTCCATCAGCTCGTAACACTAAAGCTTTATCTTTGTTGCCACGTGTGAGTTCTTGCAATGCAATTTTTACTGCACTTGGACTTGAAGACTCTAAAGCCTGGCCACCTACAAAGTAACTGCCCTTACTATCAATTAAAATTTCAAAAGGTTGCTCGGTTGAAGCGCTCGGCTCTTCCGATGCTTTTGGCAGGTTGACGCTTACTTTTGCTTCTTTTACAAAAGTCGTTGTTACCATAAAGAATATAAGCAGGATAAAAACCACATCAATTAATGAGGTTAAATTAATATCCGTGTTGTCAGTTTCTTTTTGTGAAAATTTCATCAGAACTCCAAATTAAGGCTTATTTGCTCTGTAAATTTTCGATTAAACGCGTGGCTTCTTGTTCCATATCGACAACAAGTGTGTCAACTTTACGGCGAAACAATCTATGAAAAACCATAGCTGGAATAGCAACGCTAATGCCTGTTGCTGTAGTCACAAGTGCTTGTGAAATACCGCCTGATAGTTCTTGCGGATCACCCACACCTGAAGTTGAAATAACACTAAATACGCCAATCATGCCCAGTACTGTACCTAGCAAACCTAAAAGCGGGCTAACCATTGATATAGTGCCTAGCGTTGTTAAAAAGCGCTCAAGATCATGTGTTACACGTCGACCAGCATCTTCAATCGCTTCTTTTATGACTTCACGACCGTTACCACGGTTATTAAGACCTGCTGCCAGTATTTGGCCCAGTGGAGAGTTATCTCTTAAAGCATCAACATGCTTGCTTTCTAATTTTTCTTTTTCCATTAAGCGCAGTACTGAATCTAGTACATCAGGAGGTGTGATTACCTCAGCGCGCAAGCTCCAGAAGCGCTCAGCAATAATCGCTAAAGCAATGATTGAACAAAGTAGTATTGGCCACATTAGTGGGCCGCCAGATTTTAATATTTCAAACACTATGATTTACCTTAATTGAATCAATAATTTTTTTGAATAGTACCATGCTTGAAAACTATTATATAGCTAGTAAACCGCCTGTTTGTTTTGCCAATACCAAAAGCGTTTTTTAACATTTCTATAGAATTCAATGCCTTGCAATTGATTCAATCCGGCTTGAGGCTTATTTTGCAAGTCTTCAAGCCATTCTGTGCTATCAAAGCGTATCTGCCCTGTTTCTGAAGTAAGGTACTGTTTTATAGCTAAGTCATTGTAAAGCTTAACAACTTTCTTGCTAGGCAAGCGAAATGAGTTTAAGTAACCTACTGAATGTATTGCAATTTTTGGCGACACAGCATCAATAAAACGCTTGGTAGATGAGGTTCTACTGCCGTGGTGGGGAGAAATGAGAATGTCGGCCTTTAGCGCATCTATATGCCGAGTGTTCTCTAATAGCTCAAACTCTGCTAACCACTCAATATCGCCCGTTAAAAGTACGCTGGTTTTATGGTTACTCACTTTAATCACACACGATGAGTTATTGTCTTCGGTAAACCAGTATTCTGGTGGGTGTAAAACTTCAAAACGAACGCCATCCCACATCCACACGCTTCCCCTAATACACTGATCCATTGAAACGGACGGGTTATGGCTTAAAGCCTTTATATAGTCGGCATCAATGTTGGTACTTATAGACTGAATATCTATATTTTCAGCAATAGCAGCCGCACCACCTCTGTGGTCGATATCGCCGTGAGAAATGACCATTCGGTCAACTTTGCTTACCCTAGCTTGTTTCAATACGGGTACGACTATATCCCTGCCAGCATTAAAACCAGAGGGATAAGCCGGCCCAGCATCATAAACAAGGGTTTTATTTTGAGTTTGCACAATAATTGATAAACCCTGACCAATATCAATTACAGTCATCACAAACTCGCCTTTAATAATGGCTTCTTGCTGCGGAAATACCAAAGGCAATAAACACAATAGAACCCAGTAACGGTAAGGCAAGGCCTTTGGCAGAAGTAAGACGAATATTGTGCAAAGCAACAACATAACGATAGACGGTGATATGGACTGTATAGACACTACCGCAGCTGGAAGATTTTCAAAAAAGCCCAATAAGGATAAAAAATAGTCAAAAAGCTTATCTATAAAGGCAACATAGAGCTTGGTAAAGCCGCCTACAACAAATATTCCCTGTAAGGGTATTAAGAGCAGCAAAATGAGTAACAAAGGCACAAACACTAAACTGGCTAAGGGCAAAGCAACAAAATTAGCCGTAGCACCTAATAAGGCAGCCTGCCCAAAATAGTACCAAAGCAAAGGCAACATAATAATAGTCAACGCTAGCTGTATCCGCAAAAACACCAAAACCTTATTTGCAAAACTACTTAAACCTGGGTTTACATTAAAATTAGCATTTGCAAACAGTAAGCCAGACGGCCTGCCATAACTCACCCATGCAATAGTGAATACTGCCAAAAACGACAAGCAAAAGCCTATCGACAAAATTGAAAACGGGTTTAACAACACTATTAGCAATAAGGCACAGCCAAAGGTTTGCTGCCAAGCTATGCGCTTGCGCAAAGCAATAGCCAGCAAACATAGAACAACGACCACCAAAGCCCTTTTGGTTGGCAGACTAAAACCGGCCAAGTAGGCATAAAAGACGGCACCGCATAAAGCAAATATAGCCGCGAAGATAGGTCTGGGTATGGCCTGCACATTCTGCTTCATCACTCTAGCAAGCAGCTTCCAAACACCACTGGCTAGCAACCAAAAGAAACCACTCGCCAAACCAATGTGCAAACCTGAAATAGCCAAGAGATGAGCCGTACCTGTTTTCTGAAATAATTGGCGATTACGCTCACTCAGCTTGGACCTATCTGCAACGGTGAGCGCCATAAACAAATCTTTATTCTTTGCAGTCTTAAGCAGCTTATTCAATGACTCATAATAAGTTTGGCGTATAGAAAAAGTATTGATAATTGCTTCTGGAAGTAAAGTAGCCGATTTTTTATTTCGAACTGAACCCGTTGCCGATATACCATTCGCCCACAGCCAGGTTTCATAGGTAAAACCACCATTATTAAAAGCACCGTGAGCTTGTTTTAATTTAACCGAGAATCGCCAGCGTTGGCCTAGCTTTAAATTTATTTTGGTGTTGTACCAGTTGAGTTTAATTTTTCTCAGTTTGCCTTTTAACTCTAGCTTCGCCACATCATCAACGGCAAAAGTGAACGACTGTCTTCGGTCACTCTTATTAGGCAAACTGATAATCGTACCTTCCAACTCTATAACCTTACTTTCTAAGTGAGCTGGCAGCCTTTCGGACAACTGTTTAAGCGCGGTATAATGAGAAAATGCAAAGCCTAAAATAGCCCAAATGCATATTAGAAATTTTTTATCATAAAAACAAAATAGAAATACTGGTAATATGCACACATAAGCCCACACAGGCGGCAGACTTGAAAACAACAATAGGCATGAAGCACCCAATAGAAAAGCTAATCCTGCTTTAAACATGTAAATCCATTTAATGAACAAATACATTACCACAGATATCTATGCCTAGAAAATTTTTATTACGGCAGCTGCCAAAGCCAGACACTTTGCTTAATCACAAAGCATTAAGGGGCATTAAGCATTGGCTAGATGATACAAATTTATGGCATATGAACCGTCACTCAGTTTCTTGGGGTGTAGCTTGTGGTTTATTTATGGCTTTTATCCCTATTCCGATGCAAATGTTTTTCTCGTGCTTATTGGCCATTGTATTTAGGGGTAATATCCCTATTGCTTTCAGTACGGTTTGGATTACCAACCCGGTAACTATTCCACCTATATTTTATTTAAGTTATCAAATAGGTGCTTTCTTATTAGATACACCAGCCGAAAGCTTTCACTTTGAGCTAAGTTTACGATGGTTGTTTGAGGAATTAGGCTACCGTTGGAAACCTTTCTTATTAGGCTGTTTTACACTTGCCTTTGTTAGCGCATTTATTGGATATTTATCGGTGAAATGGGCCTGGCGATATCACATTATTCAAAAGCTAGGTAAAAAGCGCAAAGAACTTGCGAAGAAGATTTTATCTAAATAAAGCTAATGCGCCTTGAATAGGCGCACCATCTAAAACAACTTTTAAGCTAATAAACCATCAACCATATTAATAGTACGCTGCATACGCTTACTTAGCGCCAAGTCGTGCGTGACTATAATAAAGCTGCATGCCATATCTTGGTTTAGTTCAAGCAATAAACTAAATACATCACTGGCTGTTTTACTATCTAAATTGCCTGTTGGTTCATCCGCTAATACGCAAGCTGGCTCGGTAACAATAGCGCGTGCCAAGGCTGTACGCTGACGCTCACCACCCGATAATTTTGCCGGCCTATGTGTTAAACGCTTACCTAAGCCTACGCGTGTTAATACTGCTTCTGACTTAGCGTGCGCCTCTTCAACAGAGAGACCACGAATTAATAGCGGCATAGCCACATTTTCTAAAGCGGTAAATTCTGGCAGTAGGTGATGGAATTGGTAAACAAAACCAAGGTGCTGATTTCTTAGGCTACCTAACTTGGTTTGGCTTAAACTGGCAATGTCTTGGCCTTGAATTAACAACTGGCCTTCAGTAGGTTTATCTAAACCACCTAGCAAATGTAACAAGGTACTTTTACCTGAGCCTGACTGCCCCAAGATGCCCAGCATTTCGCCGCGCATAACTTGCAGATTAATATCTTTTAATACATGAATAGCGGCTTCGCCATCGTTAAAGGTTTTGCTAACGCCTTTTGCTTCTATAACTATATTACTCATAACGTAAGGCCTCAGCTGGTTGCACTTTAGCGGCTCGTGATGCTGGGTACAGAGTTGCTAATATAGATACACCAAAAGCCAGCAAGCCCGTCACCCAAACATCGTCCCAATGTAGGTCAGACGGGATAGAGCTAATATAATAAACATCTGGCGCTAAGAACTTCATGCCTAGTATGCCTTCAATGAAGCCAACTATGTTCTCAACATTTAAGGCGGTAATCACACCGACGACCATACCGAGTATGGCGCCAATTAGGCCAATGACGGTCCCCTGCACAACAAATATTGCCATGATGCTTTTAGGCGATGCACCGATGGTTCTCAAAATAGCAATATCGCTTTGCTTGTCGGTTACTACCATAATCATGGTAGATACAATATTCATCGAAGCGACAATTAATATAATCGCTAAAATAATAAACATCACACGGCGCTCAGTTTGCACGGCGCTAAAGAAGTTAGCATGTCGTCTGGTCCAGTCGCTTACCCAATAATCAACACCCGCATCTTGCGCAATAGCATTTGAAATTGATCGAGCCTTGTCCATATCGTTAAGCTTTAAACGCAAACCACCCACTTGGCCTTTTTTGTAGCGCAGCAGTCTGTTTACATCTTCAATATGCGCGAACATCATTGAGCGGTCATACTCAAACATACCTACTTCAAATATACCTACAACATTAAAGCGCTTCATACGTGGCACAACGCCAACTGCCGTTATATTGGTTTGAGGTGACACAATGGAAACCTTCTCGCCCAAGTTCACACCTAGCACCGCTGCTAGCTCTTTACCGATAACAATATTAAATTCACCAGACTGAAGGTCATCAATACTGCCCTGAATCATTTTATCTGCAATCTCAGAAACCTTAGCTTCTTCGCCCGGTATGATTCCGCGCATTAATGAGCCACTGACTCGGCTAGACTCATACACCATCACTTCAGCTTCGGTAAAAGGCGCTATGCCGACTACATCTTCTCGAGCACCCACTTTAGCTACTAAAGCTTCTGGTTCAGATATTGGCCCACCAAAGTGATTAACCGTGGCATGAGATGCCATACCTAAAATACGATGAGTTAACTCTTTCTCAAAACCGTTCATTACGGAAATAACGGTTATTAGCGCCCAAACGCCAATCGCTATACCAAATACTGATATAAAGGAGATGAAAGAAATAAAGTGATTGTCACGTTTGGCGCGTAAATAGCGCAAACCAACAAATAATTGATAAGGTTTATACATGCTGCAATTTAATCATAGTTCGTGAAGGATAAGCAATTTATAAGCTCTTTAAGTGAATTTAATTTTCAAAACTTAACGAAAGTAAAAATTAAGCGGCTTTTGGTTTATACATGCCATTTAGCCATGTCTTACGTTTAGATGGCAACTAGCTGTTTAGTTTCATAAAATTTAATGATATATTTATGATAACAATGGAGAAATTATTTTGAAATCATTACTTAGCTTACTGAGCCTTAGCATAATCCTAAGCACTTTTTGCTTGCCCGCGGCTGCTGAACTGCCTATTAAAGGCACAACTATGGAAAGAGTTGAAGCTGCATTTGGCCAACCTAATACAGCATCTCCTGCTATAGGTTATCCTCCAATTACACGTTGGAACTACCAAGATTTCACAGTTGTTTTCGAATATGAGCATGTTGTTGATGCCTTTTCTCGAAATGCTTCGGTTGAGACTTTAGGTAGCCGTAATATTACAATAGACCTACCTACATCAAATACAAACACATCAGGTAGTTCATCTGACTTTGATAGCTCACCAAGTGGTGGCGAGAGTTTCTTTGAAAACACACCGAGTTTAATTAATTAATCGCTTAATTCACTCACACCTAAGAAACAAAATCTTTATAATTGCGCCACATAATTTATGTGGCGTTTTTTATTTATAACATGCAAAACGAAATAGTACTTCTTCCAGAACAAGACCATAAAAAAGTAGGCTCCCTTTACGGTAGCAGCCTTGCCTTGTCTATTATAGAAAGCGCTAAGCAACACTCAGGCATAACGGTCTACATAACCGATACGATTCTTGAAGCCTCATTCATTGAAGATGAAATTCGTTTCTTTGCTGAAGACTATCCGGTCCATCACTTGGCCGACTGGGAAACACTTGCCTACGATGTGTTTTCACCACACCCTGATATTATCTCTGATCGCCTGCGCACACTCTATGCAATCAACCACCTTAACAAGGGCATTGTTATTGTGGCAGCGCAAACGCTTATGCAGCGTTTACCACCTGTTGATTTCATTCAAAAGAATACGCTATCGATAAAAGTTGGCGACACTTTAGACTCATCGGCATTCCGTGAAGAAGTTTCGACTCACGGCTATATCAACGTAACCCAAGTATATGAACATGGCGAGTTTGCTATTCGTGGCTCGGTGATAGATATATTCCCAATGGGCAACGAACAACCCATTCGTATTGACCTATTTGATGACGAAGTAGAATCTATTCACTACTTTAATACGCAGTCACAACGCTCAGAAGAAGCCATAGATAAAATTGAATGCCTACCGGCTAGAGAATTCCCTTTCGACAAAGAAGCCATTAGCAGCTTTAGGCAAAAATTTAGAACCCAGTTCGACGTTAATCCCCAGAACTGCATTATCTACACCGATATTAGTGAAGGTGTTGCTAGCTCAGGTTGTGAATATTATTTCCCAATGTTCTTCGACAAGACAGCGAATTTGTTTGAGTACATTAAAACCAAAGCGCAAGTCATACTGCCACCAAGCTGGGACAAAAGCATTGAGCTGTTTCACACCGAAGTTGAAACACGCTACGAGCAACGCGTACACGATGTAGAAAAACCGATACTCGAACCTCAAGCATTATTTTTAAACACTAGCGAAATTAATGAGCTTGTTAACTCTCATCCTACACGTTCATTACAAACACATAGGGTAGATACCGACGCCGAAGCCAACTCAATTAATGTTGCAGTTAAAAAAATCGTTAACCTTGCCCTTAATCATCAGGCAACGCTACCTAGCGAAAACATTCAGCAATTTATAAAAACCTACCAAGGCAAAGTTTTATTTTGCTCTGAATCGCCAGGTCGCCGTGAAAGCTTTATAGAGTATTTACGTGACATTGATATTCACGTTAAAGCGCTTGATAATTGGCAAGACTTTTTAGCCAGCGACAACCGAATTAACATTACTGTTGGTGCCTTACGTGAAGGCTTTATTTGTAATGAGTTCGCCTTAATCTGTGAATCTGATGTTATTGGTGCTAAAACCAAACAAAAGAAACGCCGCAAACGTAATAAACACTCTGCAGAATTTAATATCAACATGCTTACCGACCTTGTGGAAGGTGCGCCTGTTGTTCATGAGCAAAATGGCGTGGGTCGCTTTATGGGTTTAGTTAACCTTGACCTACAAGGCATGGAAACCGAGTTTTTATTACTAGAATATGCCGACGACGATAAACTCTATGTTCCCGTTTCATCGCTACATTTAATTAGCCGCTACACAGGTGCTAATGCCGATACTGCACCCTTGCATAGACTAGGCAGTGGCCAATGGGAAAAAGTAAAATCTAAAGCCGCCAAACAAGTGCGCGACGTTGCAGCCGAACTTCTAGAAATTTATGCAAAACGCGAAGCACGCGTTGGCCATGCTTTTTCTTTACGCGAAACCGAATACCAAATCTTCAAACAGGGCTTCCCGTTTGAAGAGACTGCCGATCAGCAAACTGCTATTGAAGCTGTTATACAAGATATGACTGCAGGCAAACCAATGGACCGCGTTATTTGTGGTGATGTTGGCTTTGGTAAAACCGAAGTGGCTATGCGTGCAGCCTTTACTGCCTTACAAGACAACAAACAAGTTGCCGTACTCGCTCCTACTACTTTGCTAGCAGAACAACACGCCAAAAACTTTGCCGACCGCTTTGCCGACTGGCCGATAAAGGTTGAAAGCCTTACGCGATTTAAAACCAAAAAACAGCAAGATGAAGCCATTGCTCAGCTACAGTCTGGCAAAATAGATATCATTATTGGTACGCATAAACTTATTCAAAACACGATTGAATATAAAAACCTAGGCCTAGTGATTATTGATGAAGAACATCGCTTTGGTGTTCGCCATAAAGAACAGCTAAAGAAAATTCGCGCCAACGTCGACATGCTAACCATGACGGCTACGCCTATTCCACGTACTTTAAATATGGCGCTTTCTGGTCTGCGTGAAATATCTATTATTGCAACACCGCCAGATAGCCGCATAGCCGTGCAAACTTTCGTAAACCAATGGAACGACGGTTTATTAAAAGAAGCCTGCCATCGAGAACTTAACCGCGGTGGACAAATCTACTTCTTGCATAACAAAGTAGAAACCATTGAAAAAATGGCAGCTACTTTAGGTGAACTTATACCCGAAGCACGTATTGCTATTGCGCATGGTCAGCTTCCAGAGCGTGACCTCGAACAAATCATGTCTGATTTTTATCATCAGAAATATAACCTGCTATTAAGCACTACAATTATTGAAAGTGGTATCGACGTTCCTACCGCCAACACCATTATCATTAACCGTGCTGATCACTTTGGTTTAGCACAGCTACACCAGCTTCGTGGCCGTGTAGGTAGATCGCATCACCGTGCTTACGCCTATATGATTGTGCCGCATGAAAAACTCATGACACCAGATGCTACAAAACGTATCGACGCAATTGAGGCAATGGACACACTTGGTTCAGGCTTTACGCTAGCCTCTCACGATTTAGAAATTCGCGGTGCGGGTGAATTACTAGGCGATGAACAAAGCGGTCAAATTCAGTCTATTGGTTACGCCATGTATACCGACATGCTTACGCGCGCCGTAGAGTCATTAAAAGCAGGCAAAGAGTTAGACACTAACCTTGAAAGCCCTAATCAAACTGAAATAGATCTTAAAATTCCTGCCTTGCTACCAGCCGACTATGTTTACGATGTACACATGCGCTTAGTATTGTACAAACGCATAGCTGCTGCAAAAGACAGCGCAGCATTACGCGAGTTGCAAGTAGAGCTTATTGACCGCTTTGGTTTATTGCCCGATGCAGCAAAAGCCTTATTTGCCGTTACCGAATTAAAATTACTCACACAAGATATTGGCGTTAAGAAAATTATTGCCACTGAGCACGGTGGCCGTATTCAGTTTTATGCCAATGCTAAAATCGACCCAGGTAAGCTTATCGTTATGATTCAGCAAGAATCAAGCAGCTATACCTTCGATGGCAAAACACAACTTACCTACATGTTCATGTCTGACGATGTAGACCAACGCATTGAATTTATTCAAAAAACTTTGCAAAAAGTTAAGCTAGACTCATAAGTGTCAACCAAATAGCTTTACTACACGTTAATACCTTATTGAACCTGCTTAGGCAAAGCAATATAGGAATAAGTTATGAATAAGTCATTTATTAAAAATACAGCAAACGCTATTTTAGCGACAACTCTTCTATTGGCATCGGCAAATAGCTTTGCCCACCATGATCGTCATTTTCACAATAACGGCAAACAACGCTTAAACGTGACTAGCGGCTTAAGCTTCGACAGCATCAGTTTCAACCCTGAAGCAGCTGCAAGTGCCCTTGTAGATGACCATGCAACAGGCCTTACATTTCGTATGGATTTTAAAGAGCAAAAACGCAACCAACCTTCGATTAAATTTGGTATGGGCGCTAACTTAGTATTCTTTGATGACAACGGCACCTTTACACAAACCGTACAAGACAATTTTGGAAACGATATCGTCGCACAGTCAAGCGCTGATGCGATGCACCTATTTATTGAAGCCGGCCCTAACTTGCCATTAGGTCGCCATGCAGCCTTATCTCTTCAAGGTGGTTATACACTACCTATTCATTCAGAAAGAGACATATCTAACTGCAACACTTGCGCCAGCGAAGAAGTGGATATAGACGGCGGGCTTTACGGTCAAGTCGGGCTTAACTTCGGTATAGACAACGTAAATTTTGAAAGCAAATTGAAGGTATACCCTCAAGAGAGTAGTGACATCGATAGCAGTGTTTCTTTTGGTATATCTGTTGGCTATTAAGGTCTTGCACGATCATTAAAAAGTACATAGACTGCTGCCTTTTACAATTAATATAATAAGGACAGCAGTTCATGTTTAAGGTATTAGCAGCACTATTAATTACTATCGTTTCCGTCAATACAGCTCAAGCACGTTGGGGTTTTGGTATTGGCCAAAGCAATATTAACGAAGACCAAAGTGTTTTAGAAGGTATTGAAGACAGCTCAACCGCTTTAAGCTTTTTTTACACTCAGCCCAAGAAAAACAAAACTAACTTTACGATTGGTACTAATTTATACATGTACGACGACAACCAAGGCTTCACCAATAATACAACTGGTGGCGTAAAATCATCTAGCGCATCGGGTGTAAGTATTTTCGGTGATATAGGCTACCGCTTTAAAACGAACTCTAAGCTTACATTTATTCCTAAAGCTGGCTACGAAGCAATGATCTCATCCACAAGAAGTATTCCTAATTGCACAAATTGCGATGAAGAAGATATTGATATCGATGCTGGTATTTATGCTGAAATCGCTACTAAATTTCATTTAAAAAAATCTGATCTGCAAATAAGATTCAGACAGTTCATCGACGGTGATGAAGGCCTTGAAAATGCAATATTCTTTGATTGGGCAGCACGTTAAAAATTATTAACTTATTGCTTTTGAACAATGCTCCATGTTTAAATAATGACATGGAGCATATAATGAAATTATCAAAAAAACTTAGCACTTTAATCAAGCTACCTCAGCGTAAAATAGCCCTAGCTACACTTATACTAGGCTGCTTTGCTCCAATCATGGTACAAGCTGTTAGCTACAATATTGAAGTTGTACTATTCAAGCCTACAAACCCTGAAGGCTTCGCCAATGAAAAATGGCCTGCCGACTGGTCAGTACCCAATATTGATAACAGCGTTTCTGTTATTCCAAAATCAACTGGCGCTGGCACAAGCATTTCCGCAACAGACACTGGCTTCTATATAAATGGCCTGCAAAGCTCAGATTCAAATAATAGCTACCGTATGAAGTCAGCAAACCAGCTGCGTCAATCAGCTGCCAAGCTACGTGCATCATCACGTTATGAAGTTATATCGCACTTTGCATGGCGCCAACCTGGCCTTAAATCACGCAGCGTAAAACCTGTTCGCATTCAAAAAG
>CAYZLE010000021.1:0-12997 GCA_964479305.1 uncultured Gammaproteobacteria bacterium
CAGGCGACAAGGTTCTTATCGAAGAGTGTGCATCTGTTTCAAAAACAATTTCATGGCGCCTTGTTGAGGTGCTAGAAAAATCGACACAGGTATAAAGCTATGATTCAAATGCAATCCATGCTCAATGCAGCTGATAACAGTGGTGCTCGTAGTGTCCAATGTATTAAAGTTTTAGGTGGTTCACACCGCCGTTACGCTGGTATTGGTGATGTTATTAAAGTTAGCATCAAAGACGCTATTCCACGCGGTAAAGTAAAAAAAGGTGAAGTGTATAACGCTGTTGTTGTACGTACACGTAAAGGTGTTCGCCGTGCTGATGGTTCTGTAATTCGTTTTGACGGTAATGCAGCAGTATTGCTAAATGCAAAACTTGAGCCTATCGGTACACGTATTTTTGGCCCTGTAACTCGTGAGTTACGTGGTCAATCATTTATGAAAATCATTTCACTTGCGCCAGAAGTACTTTAGGCGGAAGAGGCAGATATGCAAAAGATAAAAAAAGGCGATGTTGTTATCGTAACAGCAGGCAAAGACAAAGGTCGTACTGGTAGTGTTTTAAGTATCATTGGCGACAACGAGAAAGTATTAGTTGAAAACGTGAATAAAGTTAAACGTCACGTTAAGCCTAATCCTAACGTTGGCGAGCAAGGTGGTATTGTTGAACAAGAAAGTCCACTAGCGATTTCTAACGTAATGCATTATAATTCGGCCTCGAAAAAAGGCGAGAAGATTGGCATTAAAACTTTGGAAGATGGCCGTAAGGTTCGTTTTTTCAAATCAAACGGTGAATCTCTAGACTCTTAGGGTCTAGTAACAAAAAGTGTGAGTTAAAAAATGGCGCGTTTGCATCAATTTTACAATGACGAAGTTAAACCTGCTCTTCAAAAAGAGTTTAACTTTAAGAGTGCGATGGAAATCCCTCGTATTACAAAAATTACTCTAAACATGGGTTTAGGTGGCGCAGTTGCTGACAAGAAAATTGTTGAGCACGCTGTTAGCGACATGACAGCAATTGCAGGTCAAAAACCTGTTGTAACTATTGCACGTAAGTCTATTGCGGGTTTCAAAATTCGTGATGATATGGCTATCGGTTGTAAAGTTACTTTACGTCGTGAACGTATGTACGAATTTCTGGATCGTTTGATTAATATTTCAATCCCACGTGTACGTGATTTCCGTGGTTTGAATGGTAAATCTTTCGACGGTAATGGTAATTACAGCATGGGCGTTAAAGAGCAAATCATTTTCCCTGAAATTGATTACGATAAAATCGACGCTCTACGTGGTATGGATATAACTATTACTACAACAGCAAAAACTAACGAAGAAGCTAAAGCCTTATTAAAAGGTTTCAACTTCCCATTTAGAAATTAATAAAGGCTTATAGAAATGGCAAAGGTTTCAATGGTACAGCGTGAAGTTAAGCGACAAAAGCTCGTTGACAAGTACGCTACAAAAAGAGCTGAACTTAAAGCGATTATTGTAAGTCCTAATAGTTCATACGAAGAAGTTGAAGCAGCGTCTTTAGCGTTGCAAAAACAACCTCGTAATGCAAGTAAACACCGTTTACGTAATCGTTGTGCAATTACAGGTCGTCCTCACGGTTATTACCGTAAGTTTGATTTGTCGCGTAACAAATTACGTGAGCAAGCAATGTTAGGTAACATTCCAGGTCTGCGTAAAGCTAGCTGGTAATTTTTTAAACATCCAAAGTAGGATATCGGTATATGAGTATGTCTGATCCAGTTTCTGACTTTTTGACCCGCATTCGCAACGGTCAACAAGCTAGTCAAACTGAAATTACATCACCATCATCAAAGCTAAAAGTAGCTTTGGCTGAAGTTTTAACTGAGCAAGGTTACATTGGTGGCTTTCAAGAAGTTGAAGTTGATGGTAAAAAATCAATACTAGTAAAACTTAAATATTTTAATGGCCGTCCGGTTATTGAAATGCTTAAGCGTTATAGTCGTCCTGGTTTACGCCAGTTTCGTGGCAAGTCTGACATCCCAAATGTTATGGGTGGTTTAGGTATTGCTGTTGTTTCAACATCTAAAGGCTTAATGACTGATCGTCAAGCTCGCGAAGCGGGTATTGGTGGTGAGATCTTATGCTTAGTAGCTTAATAGCTATATAAATAGAGAGAAATAACGATGTCACGTATAGCAAATAAACCAATTTCTTTACCTAAAGGTGTTGAGCTAGCCATTAATGGTCAGCAAGTTAACGCTAAAGGCCCTAAAGGTAATTTAGAAATGACACTACATGGTTCTGTAGGTCTTAAGTTAGAAGACGAGAACTATGTTGTAGTACCAGATAGCAGTAAAGCAATCGCTATGGCTGGAACAATGCGCACATTAGTTGCGAACATGGTTCAAGGTGTAGCTGAAGGTTTTGAAAAGAAATTAGCACTAGTTGGTGTTGGTTACCGTGCACAAGCTCAAGGCGCAGTCTTGAATTTGGGCCTAGGCTTTTCACACCCTATCGCTTACAAAGTGCCTGAAGGTATTAAAATTGAAACACCTAGTCAAACCGAAGTGGTTGTGACTGGTTGTGATAAGCAGCGTGTTGGTCAAGTGGCCGCAGAAATTCGCGCTTTCCGTCCGCCAGAGCCTTATAAAGGTAAAGGTGTTCGCTACGTGGGTGAGCATATCATCCGTAAAGAAGCGAAGAAGAAATAATAATTTTTATCGCGTTTTATTCGCACAGGTTTTGATATGGATAAGAAAATAGCACGTATCCGTCGTAGTAAGAAAGCAAGAGCTCGAATTAGTGAATTACGAGTTCCTCGTTTAAGCATCTTTCGTACGCCGCGTCACATTTATGCACAGTTAATCTCTGCAGAAGGTGACAAAGTTTTAGCGAGTGCCTCTACGGTAGAAAAAGATATAAAAGCTGCTGTTAAATACAGTGGTAATGCTGAAGCTGCGGCAGTTGTTGGTAAAGCAATAGCTGAACGCGCTAAAGGCGCAGGTTTGGAATCGGTTGCTTTTGACCGTTCTGGTTTTCGTTTCCACGGTCGTGTTAAAGCATTAGCTGAAGCCGCTCGTGAAAATGGTTTAAAGTTTTAATTGGATTACAGGTATTAACCTATGTCAATGTCAGATAATGTAGCTGCTGATGGCTTAATCGAAAAATTAGTTCACGTTAACCGTGTTGCTAAAGTTGTAAAGGGTGGTCGTCAATTTGGCTTCACTGCTTTAACAGTTGTTGGTGATGGTGAAGGTAGAATTGGTTTCGGTTACGGTAAAGCGAAAGAAGTACCTATGGCTATTCAAAAAGCTATGGATAAAGCACGTAAAAATATTGTTAACGTTCCTTTAAAAGACGGTACTTTACAATATCCTATTACTGCTATTCACGGCGCAGCAAAAGTATATATGCAACCTGCATCAGAAGGTACTGGCGTAATTGCTGGTGGCCCTATGCGTGCAGTTTTTGAAGCAGTTGGTGTTCACAACGTATTAGCTAAAACAATTGGTTCTAATAACCCAATTAACGTTGTACGCGCTACTGTAAAAGGTTTAACCGACATGAACTCTCCAGAGGGTATTGCGGCTAAACGTGGTAAATCTGTTAAAGATATTATTGGTTAATCCAATAACTTAAGAATTGAGAATCTTATGGCTGACAAAAAATTAAAAGTCAAATTGGTTAAAAGTACGGCGGGTCGTTTAGAAGCTCATAAAGCTTGCGCTCGTGGCTTAGGCTTACGTAGAACTAACCATTCTGTTGAAGTGATTGATACACCTGAAAATCGTGGCATGATCAATCGTATTTCTTACATGTTAAAAGTAGAAGAGGCTTAATCATGAGCGATTTACGTTTAAATACATTAAGTCCTGCTGACGGCAGTAAGCCTGTAGCACGCCGTGTTGGTCGTGGTATTGGTTCTGGCTTCGGTAAAACTGCAGGTCGTGGCCATAAAGGTCAAAAATCACGTTCTGGTGGTTACCATAAAGTTGGTTTTGAAGGCGGTCAAATGCCTATCTACCGTCGTTTACCGAAAGTTGGTTTCAGCTCTCGTGTAGGTCGTGTAACAGAAGAAGTTCGTTTGTCTGAATTAGCTAAAGTTGAAGGTGATGTGGTTTCAATCGAAACTCTTCGTTCAGCTGGTATCATTAAGGCAAGTACTTTACACGCTAAAGTATTTTTGTCTGGTGAAGTAACTAAGGCTGTAACAATTGAAGGCTTACGTGTTACTAAAGGCGCTAAAGAAGCAATTGAGAAAGCTGGCGGCAAGATCGTTGAAGCTAAAACTGACGCAAAATAATAAAGAGAAATCATAAATGAGTGCAGCAGCAAAAAATATTGGTGGGTCTTCGAAGTTCGGTGAACTTCGTTCGCGTTTATTATTTGTTTTAATCGCTTTAATGATTTATCGCATTGGTAGTTACATTACTTTGCCGGGTGTAAACGGCGCGGTAATGGCTAGCCTTTTCGAACAGCAAAAAGATAGCATTATTGGTGTTATGAACATGTTCTCGGGTGGTTCACTTGAGCGTATGTCAATTTTTGCTCTTGGAATTATGCCTTATATTTCTGCATCTATTATTGTTCAAATGATGGGTCATATCTATGAGCCATGGAAAGAGCTTAAGAAAGAAGGTGAAAGTGGCAAGCGTGCTATGACTAAATACACGCGTTATTTGACTCTACTTTTAGCGATTTTTCAGTCTGTTGGTATTTCTTACGCTTTACCTAATTTTGCTACGGGTTTAGTTTCTAACCCTGGCTTACCATTTGTATTTACAGCGGCTATTACATTAATAACCGGTACAATGTTCTTGGTTTGGTTGGGTGAGCAGATTACTGAGCGTGGTATTGGTAACGGTATTTCATTATTGATTTTTGCCGGTATTGTTGCAGGTCTACCTTCGGCAATTGGTCAAACATTAACGCTTGCTCAAAATGGTGAGCTAGCTGGGCCATTAGTTCTTGGCTTATTATTATTGACGTTTGCTGTTATTGCTTTTGTAGTATTTATGGAGCGAGCGCAACGTCGTATAACAGTTAATTATGCACAACGCCAACAACGTGGTGGTGGTTATGCATCGCAAACTTCACATTTGCCGCTAAAGATTAATATGGCTGGTGTTATACCGCCAATCTTTGCGTCATCAATTATTTTATTCCCATCGTCAATTGCGCGTTGGGCAAGCGGTAGCGATAGTGCTGGTACTTGGTTGTCTAAGTTTGTGACTTATATGTCACCTGGTCAGCCTTTGTATGTAGCTTTTTACGCTATTGCCATTATTTTCTTCTGTTTCTTCTACACAGCGTTAGTTTTTAACTCTCGTGAAACAGCGGATAACCTAAAGAAGCAAGGTGCATTTATTCCGGGTATTCGTCCGGGTGAGCAAACTGCGCGTTATGTAGATGGAGTGATGACTCGTTTAACAGTTATCGGTGCTATTTACATTACCTTAGTTTGTTTAATGCCTGAGTTTTTAATCTTAGGACTTGAAGTGCCATTCTATTTTGGTGGTACATCATTGTTAATCGTCGTGGTGGTTATCATGGACTTTATGGCGCAAGTGCAAACGCACTTAATGTCGCAGCAGTATGAAGGCCTGATGAAGAAAGCGAATTTAAAAGGTTCTCGTCGTTAATTCGACAGAAAAAAGTGAGTTAATTTTATGAAAGTGCGAGCTTCAGTAAAAAAAATTTGTCGCAACTGTAAAGTCATTCGTCGTAACCGTAAGGTTCGCGTGATTTGTACTGACCCGCGTCACAAGCAGGTACAGGGCTAAAGCCCGGTTGTAATTAAGTAGCGAATAGGAGTCTATATTAGATGGCGCGTATTGCAGGAATAAATATTTCGGATAACAAACATACTTGGGTAGCTTTAACATCCATTTATGGTATTGGTCGAACTCGAGCGTATCAGATTTGTGATGCAGCAAAAGTTGAATCAACTACAAAAATCCGTGAGTTAAGTGAAGAACAATTAGAAACTTTACGTACAGCTGTAGGTACATTTACAGTTGAAGGTGATCTTCGTCGTGAAGTGTCTATGAACATTAAACGGTTAATGGATTTGGGTTGTTACCGTGGTTTACGTCACCGTCGTGGCTTACCATTACGCGGTCAACGTACAAAAACTAACGCGCGTACTCGTAAGGGTCCTCGTAAACCTATTAAGAAATAAGTGATTAACAATGTCTAAACAACAACGTAGCACGAAAAAGAAAAGTAAACGTACGGTAACAGATGGCGTTGCGCATATTTTTGCGTCTTTTAACAACACTATCGTAACGATCACTGACCGCCAGGGCAATACATTGTCATGGGCAACGTCAGGTGGTTCTGGTTTCCGTGGTTCTCGTAAAAGTACACCATACGCTGCTCAGATTGCAGCGGAGCGCGCAGGTACTGCAGCTCAAGAGTATGGCTTAAAGAATTTAGATGTGTTGGTGAAAGGTCCTGGTCCAGGTCGTGAATCAGCAGTGCGTTCTTTAAACTCTATTGGTTATAAGATTACGAATATTTCGGATGTGACACCTTTACCGCATAATGGTTGTCGTCCATCAAAACGTCGTCGTGTATAGGGCGAGGTAGGATAACAAAATGGCAAGATATTTAGGTCCAAAGTGTAAACTCAGTCGTCGTGAAGGCACTGATTTATTTTTAAAGTCTGGTGCACGTACGCTAGAGTCAAAATGTAATATTGAGCGTGTTCCTGGTCAACATGCTGCAAAACGTGGTCGTTTATCTGACTATGGTTTGCAATTACGTGAAAAGCAAAAGCTACGCCGTATTTATGGTGTACTTGAAAAGCAATTCCGTAACTACTATAAAAAAGCGGCTGCTAAAAAAGGTTCTACAGGTGAAAACCTACTAGTTCTTTTAGAAGGTCGTCTTGATAATGTTGTTTACCGTATGGGTTTTGGTTCTACACGAGCTGAATCACGTCAATTAGTAAGCCACAAGTCAATTTTAGTAAATGGCCAATCAGTTAATATTCCTTCTTATCAGGTTAAGCCTGAAGATGAGATTTCAGTAACTGAAAAGTCAAAAGCTCAAGTACGTATTAACGATGCTCTTCAATTATCAGAGCAGCGTTCAGCTATTGACTGGTTGACTGTTGATTCAAGTAAAAAATCTGGTGTATTTACACGCTACCCAGATCGTGACGAGCTTCCAGCAGAGATTAATGAATCTCTAGTTGTGGAATTATATTCTAAGTAATCTCTTATCAAGCACTCTTAGGAGTGCTTGTAAGTTGAATTAATTAATTGGAGAAGCCTTATGTCAGGTGGAATTAGTGATTTTTTAAAACCAAAACTTGTAGAAATCGATCAGATTTCTGATACGCATGCTCGTGTTGTTCTTGAGCCTTTAGAGCGTGGTTTTGGTCATACTCTTGGTAATGCTTTACGTCGCATATTATTATCTTCTATGCCAGGTTCTGCTATCACGCAAGTTGAAATTGAAGGTGTTCTTCACGAATACTCAACAATCGAAGGCGTTCAAGAAGATGTATTAGACATTCTTTTAAATTTAAAGAATGTTGCTATCGTAATGCATGAAAATAAAGAAACAGTATTAACACTAAGCAAGAGTGGTGTGGGTCCTGTTACTGCTGGCGATATTCAAGTTGATCATGATGTTGAAATTAAAAACCCTGATCTTGTTATTGCTACATTGAATAAAGACATTACGCTTACAATGACACTTAAAGTTGAAAAAGGTCGTGGTTACCAGCCTTCAACTCAGCGTAAGCAAGAAGACAAAGATAATAAAGCGATTGGTCAATTACACCTTGATGCGACTTTTAGCCCAGTTAAGCGTATTGCTTACTCTGTTGAAAGTGCACGTGTTGAGCAACGTACTGATCTTGATAAGCTTATTATCGATATTGAAACAAACGGTACACTTGACCCTGAAGAGTCAATTCGCCGCTCAGCAACAATCCTTCAGCGTCAGCTTGAAGTGTTTGTTGACCTTGAAGCAGATGAGTTAGAGCAAAACGAAGAGCCGCAACCAGAAGTAGATCCAATCTTACTTCGTCCGGTTGACGATTTAGAGTTAACTGTTCGTTCGGCTAACTGCTTGAAAGCTGAGAACATATATTACATTGGTGATTTAATTCAACGCACAGAAGTTGAATTGCTAAAAACACCAAACTTGGGTAAAAAATCATTAACTGAAATAAAAGACGTACTAGCTTCACACGGTTTATCTTTAGGAATGCGCTTAGAAAATTGGCCTCCTCAAGGTTTAATCGGTGCAGAACGTCGTTCAGCTTAATACGCGAATAATTGTAGGAATATAAAATGCGTCATCGTAAATCAGGTCGTCAGTTAAATAGAAATAGCTCTCACAGAAAAGCTATGTTTCAAAATATGGCAAATTCTTTGTTTGAGCATGAGTTAATTAGAACAACTCTGCCTAAAGCAAAAGAGTTACGTCGTGTTGCAGAACCACTAATTACAATTGCTAAAGAAGATACAGTTGCAAATAGACGCTTAGCGTTTAGCCGTCTGCGTGATAACGCTATGGTTACTAAACTGTTTTCAGAACTTGGCCCTCGTTATGAAAAGCGCCCAGGCGGTTATCTACGAATTTTGAAATGTGGTTTTAGAACAGGTGATAAAGCGCCTATGGCTTTTGTTGAATTGGTAGATCGTCCAAGAGCGGATGTTGAAGCTGAAGCAGCTGAATAAGTTTAGAAGCTTTTTAGATATAAAAAAACCGGTCTTAATGACCGGTTTTTTTTGTTTTAATTTAAGCTCAACTGATTAAGCTTTAAATTTTCCGTATTGGTGGTTTAAGTAAACAAGAGGGTCTACTTCTTGTGTGAATTTAACATCAACAACGCGCGCTATATAAACATGGTGTGTTGCGTAATCTATACGCTTATCAATATCGCAAAATATTGCGGCCTGAGCATTCGATAAATAGGGGAGGTGTGTAGCTGTTGATTCCCAGTGCTTGCTTTCGAAGCGCTTCTCACCTGAGCCTGGTGTAGCACAAATATTAGATAGTTCTTCATCAGAACTGCCTAGTAAATTAATGCACATTTGATTGTTGTCTTTAAGAAAGGGTGTGATCTCAGCATTGTCGTTAATACAAACCAGAATAGATGGTGGGTCCATACTTAAAGATGTGACGGAACTCGCTGTCATTGCAAAGCGTTCAGTAGCGTTACCTGTACTTACTATACTTACACCCGCTGTAAGTCGTCTAAAGGCCTGAATGGCTTTTTCGGTTGTGTTCATTTATACCTTGTCCTTTAAATAGTGGCCTGTATACGAGCCTTTAACTTTACTGACATCTTCTGGGGTACCTGTGGCTATGATCTTGCCACCTTTGCTTCCACCTTCTGGCCCTAGGTCAATAATCCAGTCAGCCGTTTTAATAACGTCTAAGTTATGTTCAATAACCACGAGCGTATTGCCGGCATCTCGAAGACGATGTATTACTGCAAGTAGTTGTTCTACATCATAAAAATGTAGGCCGGTAGTAGGTTCATCAAGAATATATAGTGTTTGGCCAGTATCTCTTTTAGATAACTCTTTAGATAGTTTAATACGCTGTGCTTCACCGCCTGAAAGGGTGGTGGCGTTTTGCCCGAGTGTTATATAAGAAAGGCCTACATCCATTAGTGTTTGTAATTTACGCTTGATTGCAGGTACGTTTGTGAAAAACTCTAAGGCATCTTCAACGGTCATTGAAAGCACTTCGTGGATATTCTTACCTTTGTATCGAATATCAAGTGTTTCACGGTTATAGCGCTGGCCATTGCAGACATCGCAAGATACATATACGTCTGGCAGAAAGTGCATTTCAACTTTAGTAACACCATCGCCTTGGCAGGCTTCACAACGGCCGCCTTTAACATTAAAACTGAATCTTCCTGCTTTATAGCCACGAGAACGTGCTTCTTGTGTGCCAGCGAATAAATCTCTTATTGCAGTGAAAAGGCCACTATAAGTCGCTGGGTTAGATCGCGGGGTGCGTCCAATTGGACTTTGGTCAATCTCCACAATTTTATCAAATAGTTCTAAGCCCTCTACGGAATCGCATGGAGAGGGTGTATGACTAGCACGGTTGATAAAGTTTGCTGCGTGTTTATAAAGCGTGTCGTTAATCAGCGTTGATTTGCCTGAACCTGATACACCAGTAATACAGGTCATAAGACCAGCAGGGATTTCAGCATTTACGCCTAGTAAATTGTTGCCAGTGGCAGAATTAATCTTAAGAATTTTATCAGGATCGACAGGCGTTCGCTCTTTAGGCGTGGCTATTGATTTTGTGCCTGATAAATACTGCCCAGTTAATGAGTCTTTGCTACTTGCTACTTCTTGAGGAGTACCCATCGCAACGATGTTGCCACCATGTACGCCAGCACCAGGTCCAATATCGACAACATAGTCAGCAAGGCGTATTGCGTCTTCATCATGTTCTACAACGATGACTGTATTACCTAGGTCGCGCAGGTAGTTAAGTGTATTTAATAATTTGTCATTATCTCGTTGGTGTAGGCCAATTGATGGCTCGTCTAGCACGTACATAACGCCCACTAAACCAGCACCAATTTGGCTAGCTAAACGAATACGTTGGGCTTCGCCTCCAGAGAGCGTGTCTGCGCTCCTGTCTAGGCTTAAATAATCTAAGCCCACGTTAACTAAAAACTCTAAGCGTAGACGAATTTCTTTAACGATAGTTTCGGCAATCTTGCCTTGCTTACCGCTTAACTTAAGATTGTTGAAGTAGTTATAAGCATCTTCAATTGATAGAGATGTGATAGCTGGGAGGTTATCTTTGTTAATAAATACATGGCGTGCAGCTTCGTTGAGGCGTGTGCCTGAACAAGACTCGCAGGGACGGCTGGCGATATACTTCGATAGCTCATCTTTTACTGCCATAGACTCTGTATCTCTATAGCGTCGTTCCATATTATTAATAATGCCTTCGAAAGGGTGGCGGCGCTTCATTTCATCGCCTCGATCATTCAAGTAGATGAATTCAAGCTCATCATCGCCGCTGCCATATAGGATATAGTTTTGTTGCTTTTTACTTAGTTTCTCATAAGGTGTTTCTATATCGAAATTGTAATGGTCGGCTAAAGCATTAATTAATTGGAAGTAGTAATTATTACGTCGATCCCAACCACGAATAGCGCCGCCTGCCAGGCTTAAGCTTGGGTTGGCTACTACTTTATCTGGTTCAAAGTATTGTTGAATTCCGAGGCCGTCACAACTTGGGCAAGCGCCCACAGGGCTATTGAACGAGAATAGTCTTGGTTCTAGCTCGGTAATGCTGTGACCACAGTGCGGGCAAGCAAATTTAGATGAGAATATGATTTCTTCATCCTTAGAGCTGCTGGTTTGTTCGTAAGGCGCAATAATAGCGGTACCATCAGCAAGGTCTAATGTAGTTTCAAATGACTCAGCAAGGCGTTGCTCAATACCTTCTTTAACTTTGAAACGATCAACTAATACTTCAATTGTATGTTTTTTATGAAGCTCAAGTTTGGGCGGGTCAGATAGCTCTATGATTTCGCCATTAACTCTTGCCCGAATAAAGCCTTGTGCTTGAAGCTGTTGAAACAGCTGAATATGTTCGCCTTTACGTGCCTTTACTACAGGCGCTAAAAGCATTAAGCGGCTATCAGCAGGTAAAGCTAAAACAGAGTCAACCATTTGGCTAACGGTTTGAGCTTCAAGAGATACGTCATGAATAGGGCACTTAGGTGTGCCAGCACGCGCAAATAATAAACGTAAATAGTCGTAAATTTCGGTAATAGTACCCACGGTTGAGCGCGGGTTGTGAGACGTTGATTTTTGCTCAATTGATATAGCAGGCGATAAACCCTCTATATGATCGATGTCGGGCTTTTCCATAACCGACAAAAACTGTCGAGCATAGGCTGATAAAGACTCAACATAACGACGTTGGCCCTCAGCAAAAATGGTATCAAATGCTAATGATGATTTGCCTGAGCCCGACAGACCTGTAATAACAATCAACTTGTTACGCGGAAGATCTATGTCAATGTTTTTTAAGTTATGAGTTCGAGCGCCACGAAGGTGGATAGTATCCATAGGTAAGTACGTATTTGATTGCTAAATTAAGGGAGAACGTTATAAAATGATAGTTTACCGTTTAATAGGAAATTCCTCTATTAAATTTTATATAGATTAAAATATAGCCCTAACAAAAGCACAGAAAACTTGGATAAAAATATGCAAAACCAGCCAGTAAATAGTAGTCAGGACGAGATAAGCTTAATAGATATTGTAACTATAATAATAAACGGTAAATGCTTGTTGGCAGGTGTGGCCTTATTAACGACTTTGATTGCTATCGTGTATGCATTTATGGCAACGCCTTACTATGAAGCAAAAGCTTTTGTTGCATCACCAACCCAAAAGGATGTGCAGATTTTATTATCAAACGACTTGTTTGAGGATAATAGTAACTTGAGTACAAATCAGATATATAGTGAGTTTCTAGATGCTTTAAACCTTCGTAAAAACTTAAAGGAGTTCTATAACTTAAATAATTTGTATGAAGGATACGTAGGAGAATTAGGTTTAGACGAAGGTAAGCCTATCGAGATATTCGAAGAGCACTTTGTGAGCAAGTTGAAAGTGTCTTTGCCTAAATTGAAAGACAGTAGTGAAAAAATTAAACAAGTTCAGTTAAGCTTTGAATATTATGAGCCTGAGCAAGCTGCTGAGTTACTTAATAAATACATCTCCTATGTTAGTAGTAATTACAAGCAGAAGATAGTTGATACTTTTGTAAGTGAGCGTGACGACCAGGTTAATAAACTAAATTTGGATATTGAAAGTAAACGAGCTTCATATAAAGTCCGTATAAATGACCGTATTACAGAGCTTGAAGAGTCAGGCCGAATAGCTGAGTCTTTGGGTATTAGTAACTTTGGTGAATCTATGGGTAAGAGTCAACATGCTTCTGGTGTTGATGTATTGCTCAGTACCGATGAAACACCTCTTTATATGCGAGGTACTAAAGCAATAAGTGC
>CAYZLE010000022.1:0-2759 GCA_964479305.1 uncultured Gammaproteobacteria bacterium
CAATAGCCAATATTGACTATATTGATAGTACTCATTATCCATCAGGTAAAGATGATTTTGATAAAGAGCAGGCTTTACTATGGGCCAAAAACTCTGAATGGCAAGGTTTAGAAATTGTTGAAACTGTTGATGGCGGCAAGAACGACCAAACTGGTATTGTTGAATTTAAAGTTAAGTTCACAATGGAAGGCGAAGAAAGTGCTTTGCATGAACGAAGTGATTTTAAAAAGAAAGCCGGTGTTTGGTACTACCTTGACGGTAAACGTCCTACTGCTCAATATCGTCGTGAAGCACCTAAGATTGGTCGTAACGACCCTTGTTCGTGCGGTAGTGGCAAAAAGTATAAAAAATGCTGTGGTAAGGCAGCATAAATCTAGTCCAACCCAATTTAATCTGGCCTGGTCTAATCTAGCTTGTTGTTAGTATAAATATCGTAACGAGTATTTTTAGACTGAACGCTTGTTGAAGGTGTCATGCCCGCAATGTGCTCGGCACCTTTAGGGCGTTTTACAACCACTCTTTTTGTGGCGACTTTCATCGCCACATCTAATAATTTATCAGAATCTTCATCTGCTCCCACAATGGCGTGTGCGGCTTGCATGTCTTTTTTTACCAGCGCTGACTTTTTGCGTTCAGGGTACATTGGGTCTATATAGATAACATCCGGATATATAATGTCAGGGCAATCGTCTTCAAGCAGGCTAAGTAAGTAAACATCACTACTTTTATGTAATAAAGTCATATTTTGCATAATGCTTTCTAATTCAATATTGAGTTTGGCGCGCTCAATTGCGTTGTAAAGCAGGGCGGCCATAACTGGATGACGTTCAACTAAGCTTACTTTTGCGCCTAGAGAGGCGAATACAAACGAATCTCGGCCAAAACCTGCAGTAGCATCAAGAATATGTAGCTTACGAGGCTTATCGAGGCCAACAGCCTTGCTTAGTGGTTGCTGGCGACCACTGCTAAACCGTCTGCGGTGGTCATTGCGGCCTTCATCAAAGTGAATAGCAAGATGTTGTTTGTTGTCGGAGTGTTGTAAACTAAGTTGTGTTTCATCTAAGTCTAAAACCCAGCCAGTGTGCTGTCGTGTAGCGAGTTCTAATGAGAATAAATCGCATAAGTTTTCAGCTTGCTTTAGCAAAGAATTATTTTTGTAACGTAAGGGTATGTCCGACTCAATTAAGCTCATTTTTATATTGTAATGCAGAATAAAAGTAATCAACAACGTATTTCTTCGCTCAAAGGCCTAATGAAATTTAGTGTTTTGGCATTTGCAGTGATTGCCTTATTTTTGAGTCTTTACCTAAGTAAAGGTGAGCGTGAGCAAGCGCCTCTAGCTGACCTTGTCATGCTTAAAATAGAACAAGAAAAATTTGCAGCAGATAAAAACTACATCCAAGTTACTGTTGTGAAAAATAGACCATTATTGATTTTGAAATATTTACCAGAAGATAGGCAGTGCATAGAACCTAAAGAAAGCAATAAAGAATGGTTTGTCGCTTGGGCACAGGGTAGAGATTTTGGCTGTCCCTTAAAACTGAGTATGCATACTAATAAAGAGTCTGGAGATATATGTCGTGCTTTACAGGATGAGTGTAGAGGCTCACTTTATAAGCTAGACGGTGAGGTTTATGAAAACCAATTCTCAACACAAAACTTACGTATTCCAAAATACGAAATTAAGCTAAAAGATGATGGTTTGTGGTTGGCCGTTGATGCGGCTAGTTAAGATTGTGTATTAATTAGTAATGCGGTGGTGGTTCGTCGATTATTTCAGGCGCGTCGGTATGTTGTAATTGTTTGAATTGGTCGTTAAGTATTTTTACTTGTTTTTCTAAACGTTCAATTTGTTGTTGCTGTTTATAGTGCTCATCACTTAGCTCTTGGTTGGCTTGCTCCAAGTGCATAATTTTAATTTCTAATTCTATTAGTTTTTCAGACATGTATTTATTTTACCGTGTTAATGAAAGCGCGTCTTGTTTCTCTAAGTAAAATAAATAACCAAGGCCATAATAATGCGCTTGTTATAACAGGCAAGAAAAAGTTCGTGATATCTGTAGGCTGTTGGTTAATTAAGCTACTAACCCACATGATGATTATTTTATAAAGTAATAAAAATACGAACAAGGCCGCACACTGTTGAAGCTCAGGGAGTATGCGAATGCTTTGGTAAAATTTACTCATAATGAATATACAAATACTAAAAGCAAAAGCGTGCAGTCCGAGTACGCTACCTAGCGTTACATCTAATACCAAACCCGTAAACAATGCGCTAAATACACCAAAGTTCGATGGGTAAGCCATACACCAATACAGCGTAACCATAAGTAGCCATTCAGGTCTAAAGTAACGAAACCATTCAGGCATAGGCATAGTCGTTAAAATTAATGCGACAAACAAGGTGAATATAATGATGCCGTACTTCTTCATTCTATATTTTCCATATTTAAGATGAGTACTTCGCGGCTTCGGTTTAATAGTGCAAAAGGTTTAACCTTTACTGTTAAAAAAGGTTTTCCCGGTTCTTCTGTAATTTGTGTGATTACGCCAACAGGGTAGTTCTTTGGGTAAATACCACCTAGGCCAGATGTAATAACGGTGTCACCTTCTTCTAATTTTGAATTACGTGCTATGTATTTTAAATCGAGCTCATTTGCACGACCCGTACCATTGGCAAGAGTACGTAAGCCGCTGCTTTGAATTTGAACAGGCAAGCTATGAGCTGTATCAGAGATAAGTAATGTTGTAGAGGTATT
>CAYZLE010000022.1:2859-12845 GCA_964479305.1 uncultured Gammaproteobacteria bacterium
TTTGAACAGGCAAGCTATGAGCTGTATCAGAGATAAGTAATGTTGTAGAGGTATTGTGGGTTAGGTGAGTAATCTGGCCCATCACGCCAAAACGATCCACTACAACTTGTCCAATTTGTACGTTGTGTTTTTTACCTTTATTTAAGGCAATAATTTGTTTAAACGGATCTAAATCTATTGTTACAATTTCTGCAACAGTTTGTTTGAGCTCAAAGTTCTCTGTTGAATTTAAAAGGTTACGCAAGCGAATGTTTTCAGCTGCAACACCATCAGTTGTGAGTATCTTGCCTTCTAGTTGTCGAATACGTAATTTTAAATTTTGATTTTCGATGCTTAGCGTTTCACGTGAGGTTGATAAGGCACGTGAAGAGCGAATGATAGTAGAGGGGAGTTTTGCAAAAAACTTTACAGGTTCAACAATCGTAGTGCCAATAGCCTGACGAAATTTGTTTAGCGTGTTAGTTTCTACGTCTATGTATATTAATGTAACGGATAAAGTCATTGCTATGACTAAATTTATAGCTTGCCCGGAGCGATCGAAAAATAAGCTCTTTATAGCCATAGCAATGTGCTTTTAAAATAAAGTTACTGAATAGACATGTAGTTAGAACCGTGCTCGTCCACAAGTTCTAATACACGACCACCACCTCGCGCAACGCAAGTAAGAGGGTCTTCAGCAATAATAACTGGTAGGCCAGTTTCTTCTTTAATCAGTCGGTCTAAGTTGGTTAGCAATGCGCCACCACCGGTTAATACAATACCGCGTTCAGCAACATCGGCACCTAATTCAGGCGGAGTTGCTTCTAATGCAATTTTAACAGCTGAAATAATGCCGCTAAGAGTATCTTTTAAAGCTTCTTGTACTTGAGAGCTTGTAATAGTGAAAGAGCGTGGAATACCTTCTGAAAGGTTACGGCCTTTAACTTGCATTTCAACTTCATCGTCAAGCTTGTAAGCTGAACCAATTGTTTTCTTAATGTTTTCAGCGCTAGCTAGACCAATAAGAATACCGAAGTGTTTACGCACATAGCTAACAATGGCTTCGTCAAATTTATCACCACCTATACGTACAGATGAAGAATATACAATGCCATTTAATGACATAACAGCAACTTCAGAAGTACCACCACCAATATCTAATACCATTGAACCGCGAGCTTCATCAACTGGAATGCCAGCGCCAATAGCCGCTGCCATTGGTTCATCAATTAAGTAAACGTTTCGTGCGCCCGCATTTTTTGCAGACTCTTTAATTGCGCGTCGTTCAACTTCTGTAGCACCGCACGGAACACAAACTAGAACACGAGGGCTTGGCTTGTAGAAACGGTCGCCGTGAACTTTTTTAATAAAGTGTTTAAGCATTTCTTCGGTTACTGTGAAGTCGGCGATTACACCGTCTTTCATAGGGCGGATGGCTTCCATATTTTTAGGTGTTCTACCTAACATTAGTTTCGCTTTTTCGCCAACAGCTTCAACTGTTTTTGGGCCGCCAGGTCCTTTATCCATTCTGATGGTAACAACAGACGGTTCGTTAAGAACTATACCTTGTCCACGAAGATAAATAAGAGTGTTTGCAGTACCTAAATCAATAGATAAATCGCTAGAAAAGAAGCCTTTAATATTTTTAAACATGAAGAAATACAACTATATATAGAATAAAGCCTAACTTTAACAACCGCGACCATGAGAGGCAACTTAATTATTGTTTTCTAGCACTATATATAGGATTTAAGGCCTAAATCATCGCAAGAAAAGCCAAGTTGTGATAATGTTGCCCCCTTTCTACTGCTGGTGTGGATTGGCGAATTAAGCCTTGTTTGCACTCAGCAATAAACAATTTTAGTTGATAGGTCAGTATGTCCGAAGATAAAAACAAACTTGGCGCAGAAGAACTGCAGCAGATAGCGCATTTAGCGCGTCTGAAGCTAAATGATGATGCCATTCCAGCGATCGCCAAAAACATGTCTAGCATTGTTGATTTCGTAGGTCAGTTAGACCAGGTGAATATGTCTGATTTAGAGGGTAGTGCGCCTATGGCTCACCCGCGTGATTTAACACAACGACTACGCAGCGATAAAGTGACTGAGACTAATGAGAAGAGTCAGAGAGACCACTATCAAAAATGTGCTCCTGCGGTTACTGAAGGTATGTACTTAGTACCTAAGGTGATTGACTAATGACTTCTATAATTGATAAATCACTCACGCAACTTAGCCAAGACTTAGCTAAGGGCGATATCAGTAGTGTTGAACTTACACAACATTACCTAGATAGAATTAATAAATTCGACGGCGAACTAAACAGCTTTATTACGGTAACCGACGAAATTGCTTTACAACAAGCTAAGCAAGCTGATGAGCTTCGCCAGAAGGGTAATGCCTCTATATTGACAGGTATTCCTATTGCGCAAAAAGATTTATTTTGTACCGAAGGTGTAAAAACGTCGTGCGCATCTAAAATGCTCGATAATTTTGTAGCACCATACAATGCAACCGTAGTAGAGAAGCTATCGGCTGCTGGTATGCCGATGTTAGGTAAATGTAATATGGATGAGTTTGCGATGGGCTCATCAAATGAAAACAGTTTTTATGGCGCCGTACATAACCCTTGGAAAAAGGGCTATATCCCCGGTGGTTCATCAGGTGGTTCGGCAGCGGCAGTGGCTGCGCGCTTAGCGCCTGTGGCAACAGGTACCGATACAGGTGGTTCAATTAGACAGCCCGCTTCAATGTGTGGCATTAGCGGTATTAAGCCGAGTTATGGTCGTGTATCTCGTTATGGCATGATTGCTTTTGCATCGAGCCTTGATCAAGGCGGTGTGTTTGGCCAAACAGCAGAAGATTGTGCTTTAGTGCTTCAAGCTATGTCAGGTTTTGATGAGCGAGATTCAACGAGTGCGCAAGAAGCTGTTCCTGATTTTTCAAAAGACATTGCTAAAGATATTAAAGGTTTGCGAATTGGTTTGCCTAAGCAATTCTTTAATGATTCTTTAGATCCAAAAATTGATGCTGTTATTCAAACCGCATTAAAAGAATACGAAGCAATGGGTGCTGAGCTTGTTGAAGTCGATTTGCCGAACATGCACCTTTCGGTGCCGGTTTATTATGTAGTGGCTCCGGCGGAATGTTCATCAAACTTGTCGCGCTTTGACGGTGTGAGATTTGGCTACCGTTGTGAAAACCCGAAAGATTTAGAAGACCTATATAAGCGTTCGCGCAGTGAAGCGTTTGGTGAAGAAGTACAACGCCGTATTATGGTGGGGACTTATGCTTTATCTTCAGGTTACTACGATGCCTATTACTTAAAGGCGCAAAAAATTAGACGCTTAATTAAACAAGACTTTGATAAAGCTTTTGAAAAGGTTGATGTAATTGCAGGTCCTACAGCGCCAACAACAGCATTTAAAATGGGTGAAAAAACTGATGACCCAGTTTCAATGTACTTAGAAGATATTTATACCATTGCTTTAAACCTTGCAGGTTTGCCAGGTATGACTATTCCTTCAGGCTTTGTTGATGATATGCCAGTAGGCTTACAATTAATTGGCTCATACTACGACGAAGCTCGCATTTTAAATGTGGCTCACCGTTATCAACAAGAAACTAATTGGCATACAAAAGTGCCTGCTGGCTATTCAGAGTAGTCCATTACATTAGGCATATAGGCAGAGAAAGGTAGAATATTATGCAATGGGAAACCGTTATTGGTTTAGAAGTACACGTTCAATTAGCGTGTAAAAGTAAAATTTTTTCAGGTTCATCAACAGCTTACGGTGCTGAAGCGAATACGCAAGCTAGCGCTGTAGACCTAGGTTTACCGGGTGTTTTGCCAGTTTTAAATCAAGAGGCTGTTAAAAAGGCTATAACATTTGGTTTAGCGATTGGTGCAGAATTAGGTATGAAGAATGTTTTTGATCGCAAAAACTACTTCTATCCTGATTTACCTAAAGGTTATCAAATATCGCAATTCGAATTGCCGGTTGTGGGTAAAGGCGAGTTAGAAATTCAACTTAGCGAAAGCGAAACAAAAGTGATTGGTGTAACACGCGCGCATTTAGAAGAAGATGCGGGTAAGTCTATGCACGACGGTCCTTTTGATTCGACAATGAGCGCGATTGATTTAAACCGTGCAGGTACTCCGCTACTAGAAATTGTTTCAGAACCCGATATGCGCACAGCTGCAGAGGCAGTTGCCTACCTTAAAAAGCTGCACGCTTTAGTACGTTACTTAGGTATATCAGACGGCAACATGCAAGAAGGTTCATTCCGCTGCGATGCTAACGTGTCTATCCGTTTAAAAGGCGAAGAAGAATTTGGTACGCGTCGCGAAATTAAAAACTTAAATTCATTCCGTTTTGTTGAGCGAGCAATTAATAGCGAAATTGAGTATCAAAAAGAACTGCTTGAAGATGGCGGTACCGTTATACAAGCCACATGCTTATATAACCCCGATACTAATGAAACTAGAGCAATGCGTACAAAAGAAGATGCAAACGACTACCGTTATTTCCCTGATCCAGATTTACTGCCAGTAATTTTAACGCAAGAAGATATAGACGAAGCACGTGCGAATTTGCCAGAGCTGCCGGATGAAAAGAGTAAACGTTTCCAAGAAGAATTTGATTTAAGCGCATATGATGCATCTAAATTAACACTTAGCAAAGGTATTGCCGACTACTTTGAAGAAGTAGCAAAGGCAAGTCAGGCGAAAGTTAAGCTAGTTGCTAACTGGATGAATGGTGAAGTATCAGCTGCGCTAAATAAAGATGAGCTAGACATTGAGCAAAGTAAAGTGTCAGCTGGTGATTTAGCTTTATTGCTAGACCGAATTGTGGATAACACGGTGTCAGGCAAGATTGCTAAAGATGTATTCGAAGCTATGTGGAACGGTGAAGGCTCGGCTGATGAAGTAATTGAAGCGAAAGGTTTAAAACAAATCACGGATAGTGGGGCGATTGAAGCGATTATTGATCAAATTATTGCTGATAACCCAGGTCAAGTTGAACAGTATCGTTCGGGTAAGGACAAAGTCTTTGGTTTCTTTGTTGGTCAGGTTATGAAACAAAGTAAAGGTAAGGCTAATCCTCAACAAGTGAATGAATTATTGAAGACTAAATTATCAGCTTAGCTAAGAGCTTTGTTATAAAAAATAAAAAGCCACTTTATAGTGGCTTTTTTTATGCGCATAAACCGCTAATAACGCGGTCTTTTTTGTGTATGTCTTGCCGAATAGTAATTTTTTGCAGGTGCTTCATTAATTCACTTAAAGCTTGCCCTTGGGTATGCCCAATTTCAAAAGCGATAAGTGTTTCGCGTGCCGAATAATCTTTGGCTTGTTGTAATATGGCTTTATAGGCCGCAAGACCATTATCTTCAGCTATAAGGGCAGTACTCGGTTCATACTGTGCAACAGCCTTTTCTAATTCAGTATCGTCGCTAGCAATGTAGGGAGGGTTGGAGCTAATGATGTTAAAGCTTTGGGCTGGAATATTGTTGAACCAATCACTTTCAATAAATGTGATGTTTGTTGCGCCAAGCACCTTAGCGTTTTCTTTGGCAAGGGCTAAGGCCTTACTAGAAATATCTGTGGCAACAATTGTCCAGTCGGGTAGTTCTAAAGCTAAGGCAATAGCTAAACAACCTGAACCAGTGCCTAGTTCTAATAGTTTTTTTTCTTGGTAAGCCTGGCTTAGGGTTTTACTTTGTATATGTTCTAGTATGTGCTCAACTAAGGTTTCTGTATCGTCGCGAGGGATGAGAACATCGGGTGAAACGATAAAGTCTAAAGACCAAAAGTTTTTGCTTTTAACAATATAGGCTAAAGGAACATCATCCATACGTTGTTTAATACAAGTGTGGAGTTCTTCAGTTTCTTTTTGGCTTAGAGAGTGTTCAGGAAAAGCATATAAAAAGCTACGCGCTTTATTTAAAACGTAGCTTAATAATAGGTCTGCTTCTAATGATGGATTATCTATATTGGTGTTGTTTGTAAGTTGTTGCCTTACAAGTAAACGATGTTCAGAGATGCTTTGTTTTAAAGCTTGTGAATTTCCTTCTTTACCAGTACTACCAGAACTATTAGTTGTCATTTATTGCTATTTGGTTTCGGCCATTTTGTTTAGCAATAGCTAACTGTTCTTCAGTCTTTTCTAGCATTGTGCTTATATTGTCGTGGGGTTGCGTATAAATACCAATACTGACTTTAATTTGAATAGAGGTATTGTTATCTAGCATTAAAGTTGATTTCTCAATACTTACACGAATTTTTTCAAATAAATTTTTAGCATCGTGGTGGCTAATATTATCAGCGAAAATAACAAATTCTTGTCCACCTAAACGACCCAAGAGGTCCGATTGACGCTTTACAGCATGTGAAATAACCTTGCTGACATGCTTAATAACTAAATCACCAATTAAGTGCCCATGTGCGCTGTTAATGCGCTTGAAATGGTCAATGTCGATAATGGCCGTAGCCATGTCTTTTTTGGAACGTTTCGCACTTGAGTATAATTTTTCACCCACTTTTAAAAAGTGGCGACGTGTGAATAAACCAGTTAGACGATCATTTACGGCCATGTCTTGGATTAGCTCAACTTTTTCCATTGCCTCTAGGCTTTGGTTAATGCGGCAGTAGAATTCTTCAACAATAAAGTTGTTTTTGTCGATGAAGTCGTTCGCTCCACATTTAATAAAGCGAGCACCAGACATTTTGTTAGAGTCGCTTGTGATGCCAATAATGTTTAAACGCTCACGGTCAAACTTTTTACGCAGTTTACGTGTTAGGTTAAAGCCGTTTAAATTTGGCATTTCGTTGTCGGCAATAACAATTTTAACATCTGGGTTCTTCTGCATAATTTCTAAAGCTTGAACGCCATCCACAGCTTCTAATACTTGAAGGTTGTGTATTAGTAGTAATTTTTTAATAACTGTGCGGAAAAAAGCTGAATCGTCTACAACTAATACTTTGGTGTTAGCATTCTTGTGTAAACGCGAAAGAATAAATGTAAGGTAGTTAACGCTTTGAGCGCTGTCTTTAATTACGTAATCTACAATGCCTTTATTCCACAGCTCTTTACGAACCTTATTGGTAACAGTTGAGGTGAATACAATAGATGAAATATTACGGTTAATAACTTCATCAACAATTTCACCATTGGGTGCATCAGGTAGAACGTAATCTAAAAAAGCAGCAAAGAACTCATTGTCATACTGATCGAGTAATTCTTTAGCTTCTTGTAAGTTAGTCGCTAAAAATACAGGTTCAGACACCGATTTAGATATGGCTTTATGGATCATAGAGCCTGAAACTTTATTGTCTTCAACAATTAGAATGCGTTTCATTTTATTAATACCTTACTTAAGTGTAGTTAAGTATACGTTGAACTTCACATAATGGAAAATCATTGGTCAGATAAAGCCGCCAGCTGGTCGGCTTGATACTCTTGTACTAAAGGCTCGATGACCACGTCAAGGCTGCCCTGAATAAAGTCATCTAATTTGTATAAAGTTAAGTTAATTCTATGGTCAGTAATACGGCCTTGAGGGAAGTTGTAGGTTCTAATACGCTCCGATCTATCACCACTGCCAACTAATGAGCGACGTGCTTCAGCTTGCTCGCCTTCAATTTTCTCGCGTTCAGCATTGGTAAGTCTCGCTTGTAATAATGAAATTGCTCTAGCTTTATTCTTATGTTGAGAACGTTCATCTTGGCATTCAACCACAACGCCTGTCGGTAGGTGGGTTAAACGCACAGCAGAATCGGTTTTGTTAACGTGCTGACCACCCGCGCCAGAAGCACGGTAAGTATCAACGCGAACGTCGCCCATATTAATAGTAATGTCTTCAACGCTATCAACTTCGGGTAAAACCGCAACGGTTGCAGCCGATGTATGAACACGACCTTGAGTTTCGGTATCAGGCACACGCTGTACGCGGTGAGCGCCGGACTCGAACTTCATACGGGAATAAGCGCCTTGGCCAATTACACGAGCAATCACTTCTTTAAAGCCACCGTGATCACCATCACTCTGGCTCATAATTTCAACTTGCCATTTACGTGTTTCAGCATAGCGTGTATACATTCTAAATAAGTCGCCCGCAAAAATAGCCGCTTCATCGCCACCTGTGCCCGCGCGTATTTCCAAGAAAATATTGCTGTTGTCGTTAGGGTCGGTTGGTAGCAATAAAATTTGCAGCTTGTCAGTAAGCTCTTCTACCGTTGCTTTGTTGGTGGCAAGTTCTTCTTCTGCCATTTCACGCATGTCGGGGTCGCTTAGCATTTCTTCAGCAGCGGCGATATCGTCCATGCATGTTTGGTATTGCTTATAGGTTTTATCAACGGGTTCTAGTTGAGAATATTCTTGAGATAGGCTGCGAAATTTATTTTGGTTGCTTATAACCTCTGGGTCAGAAAGCAGCGAGCCAATTTCTTCATAGCGCTCGCTTAAGTTCTCAAGCTTTAAGAGTATAGATTGCTTCATATATTTGGTTTACTTGTTTTTATTTTGTTCTGTTGAATCGGCTGCGTTATCTTCTGAGTGAGTATCCAAAAGACTTTCTGCGAATAGCAGGCTTTGTAATTGATTATTCTCTGCTAAATGACGCATTAATAAAGTTGGCATGTGAAGCAATTTGTTTTTTTGTTGCTCAGTAATGGCTTTAACTATTTCTTCTGTACTTTTGCCCTGCGACTGCATTGAGTTTGCTTTAGCCATAAGTTGTGTTTGTTGCGCTTGTGCCCATTCGCGATACTGGCGAATAGAATCAATAGCAGTTTGACCTTGCTGCCATTGTAAAAACTCATTTACCTTTTGCTCAATAATGAGTTCTGCTTCCTCAGAAGCTTTGTTTCTATTTTGAAGCCCTTGGTTAATAAATTCTTGAAGGTCGTCAAGGTTATATAAATAGGCATCATCAAGTTTATTTACTTCAGCTTCAATATCGCGCGGAACAGCTAAGTCTAATAAAAACATAGGCTTACGTTTACGCGCTTTTAAAGCTGTTTCAACCATGCCTTTACCTACTAAAGGTAGTTGGCTAGCAGTTGAGCTAATCACAATGTCGTGGCTGGGCAAGTGTTCATGTAAAGCATGTAAAGGAATGCTTGTAGCCTTAATGCCTTGTTGCTCAAAGCGTTGCGCTAAAGCTTCAGACTTTGATGCGCTACGGTTAGCAATAGTAATGTGTTTAAGGTGCTTGCTTATTAAATGCTGGCCGCATAATTCGATTGTTTCACCCGCGCCAATCAACAAGGCTTTTTTGTCTGCAAACTGACTAAATAATTGGTTAGCTAATTTAACGCCTGTGTAAGCAACCGATACTGGGCTTGCGCCAATGTCTGTTTCAGTTCTAACTTGTTTGGCAACAGAGAATGCAAATTGAAATAATTTATGTAGGTTTGAGCCAGTTGTTCCTGCCGTTTCAGCTGTTTGATAAGCGCTTTTCAGCTGACCTAGAATTTGTGGTTCGCCTACCACCATCGAATCAAGTCCGCTCGCTACACGAAGTAGGTGGCGAATAGTGTGCTCGTTTAAATGTTTATAGATATGCTGTAGATGGTTTTCTGGCTCAAGCTTAAATTGCTCTAGGAACCAGTCGATAACGATTTGTTGGTCACCCTCAATATCGCAATAAACTTCGGTTCTATTACAAGTTGAAACCCAGGTGGCCTCATTAACGGCCGGCAGAGTGAGCAGAGCCTGTAATTGTTGCTCTATAGACTCAGGCACCACAGTAACTTGCTCACGTAATTCTACGGGGGCAGTTTTGTGATTTAAGCCAAATGCAACAAGTGCCATTTATGGTCCAGAGTGAAAACAATTATAAAAAAGTTATTTTACACTGAAACGCTAAACTAAGACAGCTAAGAGCGGTCACAATGGTATATATAATTTACACTTGCTGTCGTAATTAAACGACCAAATTATGCTATCTTAAGATTATGAAATTAATCCAGCCTAAATTGCTATTTTCATCGCTGTTCTTAGT
>CAYZLE010000023.1:0-12656 GCA_964479305.1 uncultured Gammaproteobacteria bacterium
ATTCCATGTTAAAACATACATATAATAATAAATCATATACAGGAAGTTTTTATGTCTATACCTTTCACTATTCTTGCAGGAATAATTTTTGGGGCTTTGCTTTTCCCATTAGTTATATATTTGCGTTCTTCACGCGATACACAATGGGCTAATCCGTCTATTTCGAGTTTCTATAAATTAGTATTTTCAATTGTCTTTCAGCCTTCTATTTTTGAGTCTTTAAAATATGAAAATGGTAAAAAGCCATTTTGGTATCTTGTAAAAGATGAAATCACAGATGTGGTAAATGGTCGACCTGACGAGTAGTTATATTTAATTTAAGGACAAATACAATGTTAACAATATTTTTATTAAGTGCAGTTATTGGCTTTATTACTTTTCCTGCCCTAGTTTTCGCCAGTATTTTAATCAGAAAATCTTCAGGTTGGGATGATAGCAACATTACGAATGTTTATAGACTAATAGGCCATATGGCTACTCACCCATCGGACTTTGGTGTTGTGCAAGATGATAGTGGCGACAAGCCATTTTCATATATTGAGAAAAAGCCTAGGCCTTTAGATGAAAGTGGAAATTAACTCTTTATAGTAAAGTTATATAAAGACTTCATTTTCAGGTTCATTAACTCTGGCTTAGTTGCCTGTAACAGAGAAAATACTGAGTCACGCCCAAACTTCATTAGTCCTGAAGCATGAAAAGCTTTGGCGTTATCGCGCGATAATTTTTGTACTTTAGATGCTCTTGTATATCGCCTTTGTTCGTAGAACTTAAAGGCGGTATTAAAGTCTTGGTGTTTACCCATACACTCAGCTAAAACCCAGGCATCTTCTATTGCCATAGCTGCACCTTGTGCCATAAACGGCAACATAGGGTGAGCTGCATCGCCAAGCAAAACAGTGTCGCTGTTATACCATGATGGCAAGGCTTGATAGTCGAACAAGCCCCAATAATAACTCTGGGTATTTTGCTCAACCAAATAAGCGAGTAAATCGTTAATAAGGCCACTTGAGCTTTTAAATGTAGCCATAATTTCATCATTGCTAACGGCCTGCACCCAACTATCACTGCGCTTTATAGTCTCTTTACTCACCAGAGCCATATTTATACGATTATCGGCCCCTACAGGGTATATAACGATATGTTTGTCTTCGGACAACCAAACTGTTGTGGTATTTTTTAATTCCGCAAAACGCTCGTCATAAGGGACTACAGCACGATAAGCAATATAACCAGAATACAAGGCTGCATAGTCAGGAAACATAGCTTGCCTAAGCTTTGAATGCACACCGTCGGCTGCAATAACAAAGTCGCTAGCAACATCGCTTCTTTGCTGAATATTTTGCCCGTATTGAATTTTGTCTTCGCCGAAGTATTGGTAAAGCATGGCATGCAAATCACTACGCAAACATTGGTAATAAGGCAGTTTATTTTGTATTTTCCATGACAACAATGGCTTGTCACTTTTAAAATCGCGAATGCTAATACGTTCACAAACATTACCTATGCTCGCTAGCTGTTCCGCTAAACCTAATTCCTGTAAAACGCTTACTGCGTTAGGTGTAAGTTGTATGCCGTAACCAATCGGTTCAAATGAAGGCGCTTGATCAAGAATAGAAACATCGATGCCCTTTTGTTGCAGGGCAATAGCCGCAGCAAGACCACCAATACCGGCACCCACAATGCTTAACGAATTTTCTTGTACGACTTTCTCCATGATTACTAAATTATATCAGTACATTTTATTGATATAATCCTTAAATGGATTTAGATTTTGATAAACAGCATATTTGGCACCCCTATTCGTCAGCTACACAAGCTGCCACGATGTACCCTGTGGCAAGTGCTAAAGGCTCTCGCCTTAAATTAGAAGACGGCCGCGAGTTAATTGATGGCATGTCGTCTTGGTGGTGTGTTATTCATGGCTATAATCACCCTCAACTCAACCAAGCAATTAAAGACCAAACAGAACGCATGGCGCATGTTATGTTTGGTGGTCTTACACATGAACCTGCCATTGAGCTATGTAAAAAATTAGTTGAACTATCACCTGCTACTTTGCAGCGTGTGTTCTTATGTGACTCAGGCTCTGTATCGGTAGAAGTGGCAATCAAAATGAGTCTGCAATATTGGCAGGCAAAACAGCAAAACAAAAAAACAAAATTTTTAGCCTTACGCCGTGGTTATCACGGCGATACTTTTGCAGCTATGTCGGTTTGTGACCCAGACACAGGCATGCACCATATTTTTAATGATGTATTAATGAAAAACCATTTTGCCGAAGCACCTCAGTGCGGCTTTAATGAAGCATGGCAAGATGAATACATTAGTGATTTTGAGAACAAGATAAGCAATCACCAAGATGAATTGGCTGCGGTAATTTTAGAGCCAATAGTTCAAGGTGCTGGCGGTATGCGTTTTTACGCACCAGAATTTTTAAAGCAAGTACGTACCCTGTGCGACAAATATAATGTACTGCTAATTGCCGATGAAATTGCAACTGGTTTTGGACGGACCGGAAAACTGTTTGCCTGCGAACATGCAGAGATTAGCCCTGACATATTATGTTTAGGTAAATCATTAACAGGCGGTTATATGACTTTAGCTGCAACGCTATGCACTGACGATATTGCTCACACTATTTCAAACGGTGAAGCTGGCGTATTTATGCACGGTCCTACTTTTATGGCGAACCCATTAGCATGTGCTGTTGCAAATGCCAGTATAGACTTATTAGTAAATTCCCCGTGGCAAGAAAATATCACCGCCATAGAAAAACAATTAGCCAAAGAACTTTCACCTGCCTTAGCTTATGCGAGTGTAGCTGATGTTAGAACACTGGGTGCAATTGGCGTAATTGAAATGAAAGAAGCAGTTGATATGAGTACTATTCAAGCACGTTTTGTAGAAGAAGGTATTTGGCTTAGACCCTTTGGAAAATTAATTTACACCATGCCTGCATTTACTATTAGCCAAGCAGACTTAAGTTTGTTGACCACAGGTATTATTAAAGTAGTGGGTGAAATTTAATGCGAGCATTTTCTTTAATACTGTTTATTTTTGCCTTTACTTATTCTGGCCAAGCACTCGCTAATACAATTTTAAAAGACCTGCATTTAGGCGAAGGTTCATCAATGCTTATTGTTGATGAAAACATGAAACCTTTATATTCATGGCAGGCAAACAAACCATTTATTCCCGCATCTATTCAAAAAATCACTACATCCTTATTAGCTTTAGATAAATGGGGGCGAAATCACCGCTTTGAAACTGAGTTTTATGTTGCCGACAATATTTTATGGGTAAAAGGGTTTGGTGACCCATTTTTAATATCTGAAGAGCTAGCTGTTTTAGCGCAACGCTTAGCAGGCAAATTACACTTTGCATCTAGCAATATTAAAGGTATTGGTATTGATAGCCAGTTCTTTGCCCGCGAACATGTACATGGCCGTACGAATGTTGATGACCCTTATAATGCACCGTTGTCCGCTGTATCAGCCAATTTCAACACCATTAATGTCATTAAGAAAAATGGTGCTGTAATTAGTGCTGAATCACAAACGCCTTTAACCGCAACAGCGATACGCTTAGCTTCAAAACTAAAAAATGGTAAACATAGAGTCAATGTAGGTACGGCGGAAACTGCCGAGCAACACTTTGCAGAACTGCTACGTTTACTACTTAAAAATAAAGGCAAAAATATTGGTAGTGAAATATTAAGAGGCAAACTTCCAGACAATGCTAAATTAGTTTATACGCATCGAAATTCAAAGCGATTAGAAGACGTTGTTCAAGCTTCTCTGATGTACTCTAATAACTTAATTGCTAACCAAATATTTTTATTATTAGCTGAAAATAACAAAGCAAGCATAAATTTAAGCCAGGCAAAAAAGTGGTCTAATGTAAATTTAAGTAAACGTTATCCACACTGGAACAATATGGTTTTTGAAGAAGGAGCTGGCTTGTCGCGCAAAAACCGTATTAGCGCAAAACAAATGTTGGATGTACTTATAGATTTTTCAGACTATAAAGACTTACTACGGGTTTATGCAAATGGTGAGTATGTGGCTAAAACAGGCACACTAAAAAATATTAGAACCTATGCTGGCTATATGAAAGTAAAAGGTAAGAATTACCCTTTTGTTATTTTACTCAATGAAAAAATGCCTTACAAATACCGCGAAAAATTAGTAAAAATGGCCTTAGCTGAATTGAATACAATCAATTAACTTAGTGGCTGAAAAAAGTGCATGTTTAAAAACTTAGCCAGCAACTCTGCTTCACTTATACTTAGTTCACGATCGATTAGTTTGTTTGCTAACATTTCTGAAAAGCTTTCTTCTGCGCCATAGTCTTCGCCGTTTATATAAATTCTGTTTTCATCATATGCCATACGTGTATAAGCAAAGTCTTCTAGCTCTAGTGGTTTTTCTTTACTGTAGACCTGTAAATCAGCCGCTTTAAACTCAGTACTATTATCATCGTAAGGGTTATATCGGGAGTCAGTCACTAGGCGACCAAAGGCCTTGTTGTAAGCCTTAGATATACTTTCAGGGTTCATATCAGCCAAAAGGGCTTGAACATTATCTAAAGCTTTAGCATTTATTTTAAAAGGCTTAGTGTCAATAGACTCTTCTGTATCTTGATAGCGTTTTGCTTCAAGCAATGTACTTAGTATGTCTTCTACTGCATCTTCGGCAATTTCTTTTTCTGATGGGGCTCTGAAGCCTACTGAAAAGGTAATACAATCATTCGTTAATGCTGTACCCCAGTGCGACAAACCTGCGGGAATATAAAGCATGTCACCTGCTTTAAGTTCGTGTGTTTCTTGAGTATTAAACTCGGCTAGTAACTTAACTTCGTCATTTTTTTGTAAGGTGGTTTTTTCATCGCAAAGCGAACCAAGCTTCCACTCACGTGTGCCTGAGACTTGAATAAGGAATACATCATAGTAATCAAAGTGCGGACCTACACCTCCACCCTTGGGTGCATAGCTGGCCATGAGATCATCTAAACGCCATTTGGGTAGAAAAGAAAAGCGCTCTAATAAGCTACGAGCATTTTCATCCCATTGCTCTAAACCTTGAACAAGTAGAGTCCAGTTTTGCTTGGGTAGCTTTGAAAAAACTTCTTCATTGAATGGGCCATGTTGGCAATCCCATTTACCCTTTAATTCTTTGCCAGAAATAATGCGTGACTCGACGTCTTCTTCGCAGGCAATACCGGCGAGTTCATTTGCATCTACAATTTCATCTAGATTCGAAAATACTTGTCGACTAACGAGAGCTTTTTTCTGCCAATAATCTTGCAGAAATACGCTCTCGCTTATCGTTTTAAATAGCGACATATATGATGAGACTTAAATTATTTATTAGCAACAAGGTGCGCCGTCTAATGGCGTTTCAGCATTGCCGAAAGGTGCAGGTGTTCCGCAATCGGGGAAAATACCAAAATGTTGTTTTGTGTCGCCAAAGAAGTCGAAGTGTTTTTCGAAACGTGAGCCTTTAAGCATGTTGTATGTATTGCCACATACTGGAAACATTTTGCCTTGCTCAATAATATGGTGTTTATCTAAAACAAAGTTATTCTCTGAATGTTCGATAGTACCTTTATAACGAACAGCTTGACCATAGTCTTCACATGCGGGCTCAAGGTTATCTAATTTAAATAGGCGATAGGTTGCTGAGTAAAATTTAATGTTACCCACAGTCTCTTCAATTTTTGGATTTTCAATTGTCAGCTGTCTGTCTTCTACTAAACGTGGGTCTTCAAAACCTGCACCTTTAGCCAGATTAATAAAGTCATTCCAATACAAAGCACCAGATAAGCACTCACCATATAGTACTGGGTCTGCAGCAAGGTCAGCAGGAATGCGACGATCAGCGTATACGTCTGAAAAGTACATTTCGCCACCCGGCTTTAATAGTGAGTATGCGTGTTTAAGTACAGCTGCTTTATCTGTACATAAATTAATAACGCAATTTGAGACGATAGCATCGAAAGAGTTTGGCTCTAAACCTAGTTGATCGAGTTGCTCTAAGTAACCTTGCACGAAACGAGTATTGGCTTTTTTATAGCCAAATTTCTCACGGTGAAATTCAATGTGCTTATTAGCCACAGCAAGTTGTTCATCAGTCATATCGACTCCAACCACTGAACCTGTTTCGCCCACCATAGCGGAAAGAGCGTAACAGTCACGGCCAGCACCACAGCCTAAATCTAATACGCTGGCACCTTTTAGTGCTTCTGGCGTAATTAAACCGCAGCCATAATATTTCATCATAACTTCGTCGTTAATTTGGCTGAGTATTTTTTTTAAGTAATCAGGAATAACATCATCTGTGCAACAAGCATTCGTTTGTAAATCGTTAGATGTTTCTAATGTCTTACCATAGTAGTCTTGAACTTCTGATTGTACTTTTGCTTCCATTATATTTTCCTGTTTTTATTTTTACTTAGCCGCTATTTTCCAGCAAGCATCATCTCTTTAATTAATACTGAGCCACTTCGAGTTGAACTACGTGTGTCAATATCACTCCCAACTGCGATGATGTTTTTATACATGTCGCGTAGATTGCTTGCGATAGTAACTTCTTCAACCGCGTGTTGAATTTTCCCATTCTCTACCCAAAAACCTGCCGCACCACGAGAGTAGTCACCCGTGATTATACTGCCACCGCTACCCATCATTTCGGTTACGTAGAAGCCGGTTTGCATTTCTTGCAATAGATCTTCTAAGCTTGCCGCTTTAGACAGATCAGATTGAAGTTCTAAATTTCTTGTACCGCCAGCATTACCAGTCGTCTGCAAACCTAGTTGACGCGCTGAGTAACTACTTGTTAAGTAAGATTGCAGTACGCCTTTTTCAATCCATGTTCTATTTTGTGTGGCTACACCTTCACTATCAAAACCTGAACTACCCATAGCCTGTTTAATATGAGGCTGCTCAACTATATTGATAAAGTCTGGAAACAGTTGTTCGCCAACACAGTCTAATAAAAATGAGGCTTTATGATAAATGCTACGCCCATTAATGGCGCTAGTTAAACTACCTAGTAAACCACGCGCTACTTCATTACTGAACAATACTGGCACTTGCTGGCTCTTAACTGATCTACCATCTAAGCGCTCAATTGCTTTCTTAGCTGCAAGCTTGCCTACCGATTCAGCTGAATCTAATAAATCTGCTTTACGATTAACTGTATAGGCATAGTCGCGTTGCATAGCATCGGCTTCGCCCGCTATAACAGAACAACTTACGCTATGGCGGCCACCAACATTAGTCTGTATAAAATCATGAGAGTTCCCCATTACGGCAACACCACGGTGAGAGTTTACGCTTGCGCCTTCACTGTTGCTGATTTGCGCATCATACTGACGAGCCGCATTCTCACATTCAATAGCAATATCGATAGCTTTTTCGCTATCAATATCCCAAGGATGATCTAAATCGAGGTCTGGTGTTTCCCAGGCAAGCAAATCTTTTTCTGGCAAACCTGAATATTTATCTTCGCCTGTAAAACTCGCAATACTGCATGCGGCCTTTACGGTTCTTTCGATAGCGCTATCTTGCAAGTCGTTAGTACTCGCTGAACCTTTCTTTTGGCCTTTATAAACAGTAATACCAAAACCGCGGTCGTTATTGAACTCTACAGTTTCAACATCGCCCATACGTGCACTTGCACTTAAACCAGTGCTTTCGCTTGCTGATACTTCAGCCAATACATTTTGTTTTTTTGCGATATCAAGCGCAAAACGTACGCGCTCTTTTAGCAGTTCCGCATCTAGGTTCTTGCTCATAGTGCAGTACCGCCTACTGTAATTTCATCAATTTTCAAGCTTGGCTGACCTACACCTACAGGAACGCTTTGCCCTTCTTTACCGCAAACGCCAACACCTGTATCTAAGGCAAGGTCATTACCTACCATTGATATTTTGTTCATTACATCAGGCCCATTGCCGATTAGAGTTGCACCCTTAACTGGCTGTGTAATTTTACCGTTTTCAATTAGGTAAGCTTCTGAAGCAGAGAAAACGAATTTACCACTAGTAATATCAACCTGACCACCACCGAAGTTAGCGGCGTAAATGCCTTTTTCAACTGAAGAGATAATTTCAGCTTGTTCATGTTCACCTGCAAGCATGTAGGTGTTTGTCATGCGAGGCATAGGCAAGTGCGCATAAGATTCGCGACGACCATTACCAGTAGGCGCAACGCCCATTAACTTTGCATTCATTTTGTCTTGCATATAATTTTTTAAAATACCGTCTTCAATCAATACATTATTTTGTGTAGGTGTACCTTCGTCATCTACGCTTAATGAGCCACGACGATTTTCTAAAGTGCCGTTATCAACAACGGTAACAAGAGGTGATGCCACTTTCTGGCCAATACAACCTGAGTAAGCCGAACTACCTTTACGGTTAAAGTCACCTTCTAAACCATGCCCTACTGCTTCGTGCAGTAAAACACCTGGCCAACCAGGACCTAGTACAACAGGCATAGCGCCAGCAGGTGCATCAATGGCTTTTAAGTTCACTAGAGCTTGTCGCACCGCTTCTTTTGCATAAGCTTCAACTGAGTCTTCATCAATAAAGTTTTGCAAACTAAAACGACCACCGCCACCACTACTCGCTTGTTCACGACGACCATTCTCTTCTACGATTACTGTTACGTTACAGCGCACGAGTGGGCGTATATCTGTAGCTAAATTACCTTCGCTATCTAGTACCAAGACCTGCTCATAAACAGATGAGAGATTTGCGAAAACTTGTTTAACCCTTGAATCAGAAGAACGAGCTATTTCATCGGCCTTTTCTAACAAGGCAATTTTTTCTTTGTCGTTTAATGTATCTATAGGGTTAATAGATTGGTAAAGAGGCTGACAGATGCTCGGTGATTTTATTTTATGACTTTGCTGCTTACCAGCTTTAGCAATACTACGCGCAGCTCTAGTAGCATCGAGTAATGCTTCATCATTAATATTTTCGGCATAGGCAAAGCCCGTTTTTTCACCACTAATGGCACGAACACCAACACCTTGGTCTATATTAAAGCTACCGCTTTTCACCACGCCATCTTCAAGCGACCATGATTCATGCTGACTTACTTGAAAATATAAATCACCACCATCAATACTATGCGCCAGCAAACTTGCTAGGGCTTTATCTAAATGTGATTCTTGTAGACCATTACTTGCCAACAAGCTTTGCATCACTTGTTGCGAATTGTTATTTGTCATTAAATTTTAACTCTATGCTCTAAAGCTGGAAAAGTTTTTCGAAGAGATGCTATACGTTGCAAATCTATTTCGGCAGTGACAATGCCTGCTCCGCCTTCAAGGCCGCTCAGTACTGCACCCCAAGGACTAACGATCATACTATGACCAAAAGTTTGGCGACCATTCGCATGATAACCACCTTGGTTGGCTGCCACAACGAAACATTGATTTTCAATAGCACGTGTTAATACTAATGGCTGCCAATGTGCCTTACCGGTCAAGTAAGTAAACGCGCTTGGTACGATTAGCACTTCCATACCTTGGTCTATCATTGCACGGTAAAGTTCAGGGAAGCGTAGGTCATAACAAACACTTATGCCAATTTTACCGAAAGGTGAGTCGAACACGCATAGCTCATCACCCGGCTTAACTACGTCTGACTCTTTATATTCTTCTGTAGAATCTGGAACTGTTACATCGAATAAGTGAATTTTATTGTAGCGATGAACTTGTTCACCCTTTTCATTAAATACTAAGACCGCTGTTGAGCAAAGATTAGCATCTTCAGTTTTAATAGGAATAGTGCCTGCAACAATCCATACTTTATGCTCGGCAGCCAACTTAGATATAAAGGTTTGAATTGGCCCTTCGCCAAGATCTTCAGCATACTTAAGTTTATCGGTTGGAGCATTACCCATGAATGCAAAATCTTCTGGCAGCACAACTAACTCAGCGCCATCCTTTACGGCTAGGTGAATTAGTCGCTTTGCTTCTTGTAAATTACCTTGCAGGTTAATACCGGAGGCCATTTGTACGCATGAAATTTTCTTTGACATCTTAATCCCTATTTACATAAATATTTTGACTTACAAACACTTTTCATTATTACTGTCTAGATGAGTTTAATCAATTATTATCATCGTCTTCGTCTTCAAACTCACCGACTTTCTTAACATCAACTGGCGTTATCACGGGTTCATCCCACGGGCCTTTAATATCATAGGTAACAAGTCCGATATTATCTAATTGTCCACCAAACATTCTAGCCACGCCATCTAAAACCAAGAAGCCCACACCAGCACTACCCCCACTCACTATTGATGCGAGTACCGGCAGACTAGCTGAGAGATCCGGCGTAAAGCGAAGGCGTTGGTCGTAGGTTTGGTCTATTAGATTCGCATCACCATCGACCCTTATCTTTCCTAGATTACTTTTAATTAAAAAATTACCCGTACGTGCGATACCGTTACTAAATACAAAATCGCCCCTCATATCTTCAAAAAAGTAACCTTCTGAACCAATATCTTTAAAATCAAGCAACAGCCTTTTTGGCAAAGCCGTTAAAGAAATTAAACTCACTAAACGGCCTGCCCCTGGGTCTACAGCCAATAAATTACCATCTTTAAATCTGGCATTAACACTACCCTTTAAACCTTTAGCTGAATAATTGTTTGGCGATGAAAACCAATGCAAATCAAAGTTAAAGGTACCCTCACCTTTCTCAATGAATTCAGCATAGCCAGCCGTTTTAAGCGCTTCACCTAAATTAGTCGTTGTCATCTTGCCAAAAAAGTCGGTTCTAATATTTCCAGCCGCTCCCTTCGTCCAAGAGCCACCACCATCAACTTTCAAAAACTTATCGTCAACAATAAATTTTTCTATTTGAATACCCGTGTCATTTCTTGATGTATTTAAAACAATATTATTAAAAGCCAAATCTGTAAACTTCAAGTTATCCAAAGTCAGTTGAATTAAGGGCACCTCTTCTGGCTTGATTACTTCAACATCACCTACTTTAGCTTCAGGCAATTTATTCATGTCAATAAAATCAGCATCTATTCGTATTTCTGAATCCAATATGTCTGACTTTGGAAGCTCAACACTGCCATCAAAGAAATTGTTTTTAGAGTCAATTAACCAATCTTTATCATTTTGAGCAATACGCATAAAGGTATTAGGAAATACTCTATCGAGGTAATGTGTTGAATCAACAATTAAGTCCACTAATTCAATACTATTGATTAATTCATTTTCCTCATCATCAACTGGCGCTTTATCAAGGTAGTCTAGCCAATTATCCAAATGTAAATTTTGTAGATGGCCGTCAATATAAATACCCTTGTCTTTCTTTAACTTAGGTTTTATTGTTGAATTAACGACTACATGTGCTTTTTCTACTAATAATTTTTCGTCTACTACCCTGGCTGTAAATATTGAATTGCTAATATTATCGACATTAACTCGGCCAACATAAAATTCATCATCTCTTAAAGACAAGTTTATTTGAGTATTAATTTTCTGCAGTTTTTCTTTCTTAGCAGGTTGCGGCATATTAATTTCGGTACCTTCGAAATTCGTATTAACAGAAACTAAAGGGAACTGGCTATTAATTGGCACAAGGCTGGCGTTAACTTTTTCTAGATTTAAAGGAAAACTAAGTTCAACATCATGCATCGACTTACCTGTGATATCAGCCATCCAGTATGGCAATGGCGTTTGATGATCTGGCCAAAATTCGGATAGCGGTAACTCAGCGCTATAAGCAATAGTCGAAGTAGCAAGACCAGTTCGTGAATTTTGTTCGGTACTAACACTTAGTCTGGCAGGATAATTATTTATTTTCGCACTAAAAGGTTCCGCTGAAAAGCTAGCTTCACTGATATACAGCTTAGTCCCTGATGGAATATCAGAAACAAACATATCAGTATTTTTCTCATGAATGCTGGCCTTGTTTAATATCATTTGAATATCAATCAATGGCTGACGATTTTTCTCTAAGGGTAAATCTAACTTTAACACCGACTCATGCCGGCCAGACATCGTTAAACTATCTAAGAGCTCTTCTTTACCATCGCCCATCGTACTATTTTCCATATAGGCTTTAAGGTTAGACAAAGTTCCAGTGACATTAAGGTCACCTTTAATTCTTTTTGCGTCAAAGTCATCGATCCAGATATATGAATCATTAACCTTCATGTTTTGAGTGATTGCATCATTTGCTTCAACAAACATGCCTTTATTATTGATAAATATACTGCCGTTTACTTTATTAAAGTTTGGCCATTTATTGTCGAAGTTAAAACCAACATCTTTTAGCCCAGCTTTTATTTGCCATGCTTTTTTAGACTTGCCATTAAAATCTTTAAGTGTTGTGTCAGCAATAAACTCAGCATCATTCAAAGCGCCACCGTACAAAGCACTTTCTACCCAGCTTGCGAAATCATCCTTCATTAACTTCAGAGGCAAATAGTATTTGACGTCTTCTGCATTAAAATTACCTAGCTTACTTTTAACTTTAAGGGTACTTTTATCTCCGTCTATTGCCTTATCATTTCTTACTAGTTTTAAATCAAGATCACCATTAAAAACCGACTCACCTTTCTTGCCCGAAGCATTCCTTAATAGTAAAGAACCACTTTGAAGGTCTAACCATGAGAT
>CAYZLE010000024.1:0-12100 GCA_964479305.1 uncultured Gammaproteobacteria bacterium
ATTCTTTTCAGCTTCCTTATGTAATAAAGTTAAAAAGCGATCACGGTTTAATGCATCTAATGCAGATGTCGGCTCATCTGCAATAATTATTTCAGGCGAGCCAATCATTGCACGGCATGCCGCTACTCGCTGCTGCTGCCCTGCACTTAGTTCATTTACTTTTTTATTTGCTAATGATTCATCTAAATCTAATGCATCTAACAAACGGGAAACTTCTTCGGAGATGTTACTTACTCGTTGCGCTCGGATTTTTGAAAAACGACAGGGAAGCTGAATATTTTCTTTAACACTAAGAAAAGACAATAAGTTGAACTGCTGGAAAATAACGCCTAGATGATCTCCCCTAAATTGGTCACGGTTTAGGTTTGATAAGCTAGCCAAGTCCTTTCCTAAAACTTTAACTTCACCTTCAGTAGCAGTATTAATGCCGCACAGTACATTCAGTAAGGTTGTTTTACCACTACCACTACTGCCTTGAATAAATACATGTTCGCTTTGAGCAAGATGTAGTTCAGGGATATTAAGTAGGTCAGCAGATTCATTAGCCCAACGAAAGCGTAGGCTGTTAATTTCAATTAAACTTTCAAGATTAGCAGCCATTTAAAACAACAAACTATTTAATATTTATCGTTTTATTATTTGAATTTAAAACCGTTGAACCTTGTTTTTTATTAGATAACCATTGAACACGAATTTCAGAAAAATTTGGGAATGCTATAAATAGATTACTTGCATCGATACTTACCGATTTAGCATCTGCTTTACATTCAAAGTGATACTCAATTTCAAAGTCAGAGTGCGCGCTTTCTGAAGATTCTTTTTTATGACCATGGTCATGTTTGTCATGATTATGTTTTACTTTACCGAACGGGCTATCAACATCAACATGCCCTACTTTGCATTTCATGCCAGATATAGTGAATAAGTCGGCGGGTTTTTGAAGTACTTCAAGCACATCATCAAGCAGATGTTCTTGTTCGTGATTTTTAGGCTTATGTTCAAAACCCAAGACATTGTAAGCTGGGGTTTCTAATTCAATTTGAATTTCATTGTCCACTTGAGCAACATTCATTTCAGCAACACCATGTTCGTGAGCATCATGCTTTACCATTTCCGGCTTATGCCCGTGGTCATGATGACCGTGATTATGGCCATGATGGTCACCTGCTGCACTAGCTGTGAACGAAGTAAATAATAAAAATGGTAATAGTGTTAGTTTATTCATGTCTGACCCTATGAAAGGTAAATATATTAAGACGCTGTAGTAGCGTTTTTGTTAGAACACACTTTGCAAATACAGTTCATTTCAAGCTGAAAGCCTGATAAATCAAACCCTGCTTCTTCAACATTAAGGCTTAGCTGCTCAATAATCGATGGACTTATGCTCACTTCTTTCACTGTTTGGCATTCGCTACAAATTAAAAACTGTGAAGTTGCGTGTGCGTGATCACAGGAGATATGCGAGCAAGCCACATATTTATTGGCTAAATCTAACTTATGCACTAAACCTTCTTCTTGTAGGAACTCCAATATGCGATACACCGACATAGCCGGTAATGACTCACCGAATTCTTCTTTGCACAGCTCAATGATTTCATAAGCAGATATTGCCTTGGCAGCATGTACAAGAGCGGATAAAACGAGTTTACGTTTTGCAGTTAAGCGTGAACCACTAGCCTTACATTGTAGTTCGGCTGACTCAATTATATTTTCAACTTGTTTATCCATGAGCAAATGTTACAAGATATCATCGTTCTTAACAAACCATTCATGTAATTTAATATAAATACAAGCGCTCCCCTGCTAAGGGAGTATAGGCTTACAATACTTTGCAATAAGCCAAAAACAAAAATGCCCACATAAGTGGGCATTTTATTTATATCGCGGACGACTGCATGGACGCAGAAGGTAGAGCAATGCAGGAGCAATTGCCGAGAAAGAGGGATTGACTCCCTACGGTCGTTGTTCCTGCGTCAAGCTACCGCTTGACTTGTAATCGAACCCGACTATTTTTATACATCGAGGGTTCGAACCTTATTTCGAGGCCATAAAAAAAGCCCGCAAAAGCGGGCATTTTATTTATATGGCGGAGAAAGAGGGATTCGAACCCTCGATAGAGCTATAAACCCTATACTCCCTTAGCAGGGGAGCGCCTTCAGCCACTCAGCCATTTCTCCGATCTCATATGATACGCATATCAATGAGGGCGCACATTGTAATCAATTACCTGCACATAATACAACTGCTTATTTGAAAAATTTTGAGAATATGATGGGCAAATAAAAAGGGCTATATAAATAGCCCTTTTTATTTAAGCTGGTTTAACGATTACCTGACTCTTCTGCTGCTGGGTATTCGTTTGTACCACTTTGTTCTTGTTGAATTCGGTCGTAAATTTCTTCTCGGTGTACTGCAACCTCTTTGGGCGCATTTACACCTATACGTACTTGGTTTCCTTTAACACCTAATACAGTAACTGTAACATCGTCACCTACCATAAGTGTTTCACCAATACGCCTAGTTAAAATAAGCATACTAACTCCTAGTTAATTCATCACCTTATCTAAGTACACTATTTATCCTTAAACAGTAGCACTTATACCTTAGTATAGTGTATTACGTTAAATCTGTACATAAAATATACGATTTATATACGATTTATATACGATTTATGCTATTTATTATGATGCATCTAAACCAAAAGCTGTATGAAGTGCTCTAACAGCCAATTCTAGGTACTTTTCTTCTATAGCTACAGAGATTTTAATCTCAGAAGTAGAAATCATCTTAATATTAACGCCCTCTTCAGCCAAAGTAGTAAACATTTGGCTAGCTACACCGGCATGAGAGCGCATACCCACACCTACTAATGACACTTTAACGATAGAGTTGTCACTTTGAACGGCTTCTGCACCAAGCTGCTCTTGTAAACCGCTCATAATTTTTAATGTATTGTCATAATCGTTACGGTTAATCGTAAAAGTGAAATCTGTTTTTCCGTCTTCACCAAGATTCTGAACGATCATATCGACTTCGATATTAGCTTCGGCTACTGGGCCTAGAATTTTCGCCGCTATGCCTGGGCTGTCTGGAACACCGGTAATTTTGATTTGTGCTTCATCACGATTAAAAGCGATACCTGATATTTTAGGTGCTTCCATCTTATTTTCCTCTGTAGTAATTAGTGTACCGTTGCCTTCTTTAAATGTTGATAAAACACGAAGGGGTACATGATATTTAAATGCGAATTCAACTGCGCGAATTTGTAAAACTTTTGAACCTAAACTTGCCATTTCTAGCATTTCTTCAAAAGTAACGGTTTCCATACGTTTAGCATTCGCAACAACGCGCGGGTCTGTTGTATAAACGCCATCTACATCTGTGTAGATTTGGCACTCATCGGCTTTCAAAGCTGCTGCAAGCGCAACACCTGTTGTATCTGAACCACCACGACCTAAAGTTGTGATATTGCCTTCAGCATCAACACCTTGGAAACCAGCCACAACAACAATGCAATCGTCTTTAAGGTCTTGACGAATTTTAGCTTCATCAATTTCTTCAATACGCGCTTTGTTATGAGACTTGTCAGTTAAAATTTTAACTTGTGAGCCAGTGTATGAACGAGCCTTACCACCGCGTGCTTTGATTGCCATAGCTAGAAGCGCAATGGTTACCTGCTCACCGGTTGAAAGCATCACGTCAAATTCACGTGGATCTGGGTTATCTTGAATAGACTTCGCTAAGCCAACCAAACGGTTAGTTTCACCACTCATAGCTGAAACAACAGCTACAACTTGGTTGCCAGCCTTTTGGGTTGCAATTAACTTATCTGCAATATTTTCAATTTTTTCTGCGGTGCCAACTGATGTACCGCCAAATTTTTGTACGAGTAATGCCATAATTTATTTTACGTTTTCTTTAAACCAATCTTGAACTGAAGCCAGAGCATCATCAAGCGCAGCTGGGTTTGTACCACCCGCTTGAGCCATGTCTGGACGACCACCACCTTTACCACCAACTTGCTGCGCAACGGAGTTCACTAAATCACCCGCTTTTATGCGCGATGTTTCAGCTTTACTCACACCAGCAACCAAGCTAACTTTATCTCCGTCTGCCGAACCAAGTACAACCGCCGCCACTTTTAGCTGGTTGCGTAAGTCTTCAACCGCGGTACGTAAAGCCTTACCATCTAAACCATCCATACGAGCTGCTAGTACTTTAATACCGTTAACTTCTACTGCTTGATTAACTAAGTCGCCACTCATTTGATTAGCTAGTTTCGCTTTTAACTGGGCAATTTCTTTTTCTAGGGCTTTAGTTTTATCTAATACAGAGGCAACGCCACTACCAATGTTGCTTGCAGGCTCTTTTAGTAAACGTGAAGCTTCATTAGCTGACTGCGTTAGTGCTTGTAACCACTCATAAGCAGCTTCACCTGTAATGGCTTCTATGCGTCTAACGCCTGATGCAACGCCTGTTTCTTGAATAATTTTAAATAAACCAATATCACCAGACTGATCAACGTGTGTACCACCACAAAGCTCTACTGAGTTTGTGCCGATAGATAAAACACGAACTTCATCGCCGTATTTATCACCGAAGAAAGCTAAAGCGCCCTTCTCTATGGCTTTTTCCATCGTTGTTACATCGGCTTGAGTTGATGTGTTTTTGATAACCTCAGCGTTTACCGCGGCTTCAATAGCTGCAATTTGTTCATCTGTAATAGGCTCGAAGTGCGCAAAGTCAAAACGTAAACGATTTTCATCAACGTGCGAACCTTTTTGTTGCACATGATCACCCAGAACATCACGTAATACAGCGTGCATAATATGCGTTGCTGAATGGTTACGAATAGTTGCTAAGCGTAGCTCTGCATCAACTTGTGACTCAACAGCATCGGCAAGTTTAATGGAGCCGGACTGTAACTCACCAATATGACCAATAGCTGCGCCAAATTTTTGTGTATCTGTTACTTTGAATGTCGCGCCACTTGAGGTTTTAATTAAACCCCTATCACCTGCCTGACCACCTGACTCCGCATAAAACGGTGTAGTGTCTAAAACCAGTACAGCTGACTGACCTGACTCAAGCGAATCAACTTCTGCATTACCATCTAAAATTTTACTTACTTTTCCGGCAAAATCTAAATGCTCGTAGCCTTCAAATTGTGTTGCTTCATCAATTTTAACGCGAGCACTTAAATCGGCTCCAAAATTACTACCTGCACGCGCACGTTCACGCTGTGCATTCATATGCTTTTCAAAACCATCTTCATCAATCGACAGTTCATTTTCACGCGCAACGTCTGCTGTTAAATCAGCCGGGAAGCCATAGGTATCGTAAAGTTTAAATACCACTTCACCGTCAATTACATCGCCTTTTTTAAGAGGCTCAATTGCTGTATTCAGTAGACTCATGCCTTGATCAAGAGTTTGAGCAAAACGCTCTTCTTCTTGTTTTAATACTTTTTCAACGTGCGCTTGGTTTTTAACAAGCTCTGGATAAGCTTCGCCCATTTCAGTCACTAAAGCCGCAACTAACTGGCTAAAGAAAGCCTTTTTACAAGCTAGCTTATGGCCATGACGAATTGCACGACGAATAATTCGGCGCAATACATAACCACGACCTTCGTTTGATGGTAGTACACCATCTACAATTAAGAATGAGCAAGATCTAATATGATCAGCAATAACGCGTAAAGAGCTTTGGTTTTCGTTTTTAACACCCACTACTTTTGCAGCAGCTGTTAATAAATGATCAAACAAATCAATTTCGTAGTTACTGTGTACGTTTTGCAATACAGCTGTTAAACGCTCTAAGCCCATACCTGTATCAACAGATGGTTTAGGCAGAGGTGTTAATGTGCCGTCTGCAGAACGATCGTACTGCATGAAAACAAGGTTCCAGATTTCAATATAGCGATCACCGTCTTCTTCTGGTGTGCCTGGAGGACCGCCCCAAACATGCTCACCATGATCATAGAAAATTTCAGTACAAGGACCACAAGGACCTGTGTCACCCATTTGCCAAAAGTTATCTTTAGCGCCAATACGTGAGAAACGCTCCGATGAAACACCTACGTCTTTAAGCCAAATTTCTTCTGCTTCGCTGTCTTCTTCAAAAACAGTTACCCATAATTTTTCTTCTGGCAATTTTAGTGTAACGGTTAAAAATTCCCAAGCATCTTTAATCGCTTGTTCTTTAAAGTAGTCACCAAAGCTGAAGTTACCCAACATTTCAAAAAATGTATGATGGCGCGCTGTATAACCCACATTTTCTAAGTCGTTATGCTTACCACCTGCTCTTACGCAGCGTTGGCTAGTCGTTGCACGCGTATAAGCACGCTTTTCTTGACCTAAGAAAACGTCTTTAAATTGAACCATACCTGCATTAACAAATAATAATGTTGGGTCATTATTTGGCACTAATGATGATGAGCTCACCACTGTATGATTCTTAGCAGAGTAGTAATCTAAAAACTGCTGTCTAACTTGCGCTGTTGTTATCATGATATTTTTTTCATTAAATGTTGAAACTGTTTGTAATCAAAGCCTCTTGAACGCATAAAACGTTCTAGTTTAACTTTCCGCTTGGGGTCATCTAAGTCCAAGTTACTTAATTTTTTCTTAAACACATGCTCTGCCACTTCTCGCCAATTAACATCGGCTTCTAGCAGTGCACGAGCAGCTAAAGATTCATCAATACCGCGTGAATATAAAGCCGATAATATTTTTAGCGGCCCGTCATATCGTTGTATGCGGCTATGAACGTACTCTTCTGCAAAACGCTCATTCGACAAATGCCCTTCTGACTCAAGCAATTCAACAATTTGATTACTCATGTCAGACGGGCATTGTCTAAGGCTTAATTTTTGTTTTAGCTCTAATCGAGAATGTTCTCGTCGAACCAGCAGATCTAAACCTGCTTTGTAAATCTCATCGGCTGTTGCGTCTGAGAGGTCTCGCCTATTCTTCAGACTCGCCTACCTCAGATTGATCTTCGTCTTCAGGCTGATTTGTTTTTGGCTTAGCCAGTAACAAATCACGCAATTGTTGCTCTAAAGAGTCACGCATTTCTGGATGCTCTTTAAGGTAATTACGTGCATTATCTTTACCTTGACCAATACGCTCGCCTTGGCAGCTATACCAAGCGCCAGCTTTATCAACTAGGTTGTTTTTCACACCTAGGTCAATAAGCTCACCTTCAAACGATGTGCCTTGACCATATAGGATTTCAAACTCAGCTTGTTTGAATGGCGGCGCCATTTTGTTTTTAACGACTTTAACGCGTGTTTCGTTACCAATAACTTCATCGCCTTTTTTGATCGCGCCTGTACGACGAATATCTAAACGAACTGATGAGTAGAACTTAAGCGCGTTACCGCCTGTAGTTGTTTCTGGGCTACCAAACATAACGCCAATTTTCATACGAATTTGGTTAATGAAGATAACCATCGTATTTGAACGTTTGATATTACCTGTTAGCTTACGCAAAGCTTGTGACATTAAACGCGCTTGCAGACCCATGTGTGAGTCGCCCATATCGCCTTCAATTTCAGCTTTAGGTGTTAAAGCTGCAACCGAATCGATTACCACTAAATCAACTGCATTAGAACGTACTAACATGTCAGTAATTTCAAGCGCTTGCTCACCTGTATCAGGTTGAGAAATCAATAAGTCTTCTAAGTTTACGCCAAGCTTTTCAGCGTAAGAAGGATCTAAAGCATGCTCGGCATCAACGAAAGCCGCTGTACCGCCGGCTTTTTGACATTCAGCAACAGCTTGTAATGTCATAGTCGTTTTACCTGATGATTCAGGACCATAAATTTCAATAACACGGCCTTTCGGTAAACCGCCTATGCCTAAAGCAACATCTAAGCTAAGTGAACCTGTTGAAATAGTGTCCACAGCATTTAGGTTAACTCCGTCTCCTAAACGCATAACAGAGCCTTTACCAAATTGACGTTCAATTTGAGTTAAGGCAGCCGAGAGTGCCTTTTTGCGATCAGAATCCATAGTCTTACCTTTAAAATTAAGTATTAAGGGCCTAAACGTAAACTAAAGCAGCCTCTACAAGACTCTCGTTCACACAGCCAAAGGCTTATTATCACATAAGTGTGAAAATAACGGCAAACGATTTTCTATAAATAAAGGGGAAATTAACTAAATATTACTAAGCTGGGTATTATTCCGAATAGTTTAAGGCTTAGCCTTAATATTTTTTTGTAGCATTTCGTCTAATTGGTCCACATTTATATTGTGTTTTTGACCAATCTCTTGAATTTTCTGATCTGCTTTAGCCGTTTTGTCCTTCAACACAACTATCTCAGCTTGAATAGCATCTGCTTTTGCTTTTAGAGCGGCAATTTCGAGTTTAATTTGCTCAGCACGGCTTAATACTGGCGTATCATTACTTAAAGGGTCTGCAAGCTCCAAAGATTCCGCACTCACAAGTACCGAGCTTAAACAAAGACTTACCATTACTACAAATTTATTCACTTACTTTCTCCAATAATGCTCTTAATGTTTTAAAAGCATATTCAGCTGATTGATTTCTTATTGATTCTCTATCGCCAGAAAAACTCTGTATTTCTGACACCACAATTTCTTTAGTCGCATGCTTGTTTGCCCAAGCAAAACAAACCGTACCCACGGGCTTATCTTTTGTGCCCCCACCTGGCCCTGCAACACCTGTTACAGAAAGGCTCCATGATGCCTGCGATTCCTGCAGTGCATTTAATGCCAATGATTCAGCAACCTCTATACTTACAGCACCCTTGTCAGCTATTAACTCCATCGGCACCGATAACATTTGAGACTTAGCCTCATTAGAATAAGTAATAAAGCCACCCTCATACCAAGATGAAGCACCCGGTATGTCGGTAATAAGTTGACCTAAGAGCCCTCCAGTACACGACTCTGCCGTTATTAGCGTTTGCTTGCCTTGCAGCAAAAGCTCAGCTACCTTATCTAAATCATTCATTTAACTATAGTGTAATACCAAATTAACAATGGTGCTAAATCATACAGATACTAGGTATTATTTTCCATATACACGGCACTTGAAAATAGCCTAACAAGTAAAATTATGTAATACGGTTAAATTTGTTAACATACGCGCATGACTACAATCAGTAACCCGACACCAATGATGCAGCAATATTTGCGCATCAAAGCCGACTACCCAAATGAAATGCTTTTTTATCGCATGGGCGATTTTTATGAGCTTTTCTTTGACGATGCTAAAAAAGCGTCTGAGCTATTAGGCATTACCCTAACAGCACGTGGTAAAAACGGTGCAAATGCCATTCCAATGGCAGGCATTCCTTATCATGCTGCGGAGTCTTACCTTGGAAAGCTGATTAACGCGAATGAGTCGGTAGTTATTTGCGAACAAGTTGGCGACCCTGCTACCAGCAAAGGCCCGGTAGAACGCCAAGTTAGTCGAATTTTAACGCCAGGCACTGTTACTGATGAAGCTTTACTAACAGATAAGCGTGAGTGCTTACTCGCCGCCATTAACAAACAAGCTTCTAGCATTGGTTTTGCTTACATCGACACCAGCACAGGCCACTTTGCTTTGCTTGAGCTAGAAAACGAAGAACAGCTTTACGCCGAAATTAGTCGCACACAGCCAGTAGAAATTCTGATTAGCGAAGAGCACTGCGAACACTTTTCTTTCCAAGATTTTAGCAATGCAGCTGTTCGTCAACGCCCTACCTGGCATTTTGAATCAGTATCAGCAGAGCCTTTACTCAATAAACAGTTCGGCAGTAAAGACTTAAGCGGTTTTGGCTGCCAAGATATGCCAATTGCAATTGGTGCTGCGGGTTGCTTACTTAACTACATTCAAGAAACACAGCGTACAGCTCTGCCCCACATTAATGGTCTGCAAACACTGAAACGCGACGAACATTTACAACTCGATGCCATTAGCCGCCGCAATTTAGAAATTGAACAAAGCATGCAAGGCGATCGTAATTGTTCTTTGCTGGCCATACTCGATAAAACCCAATCGGCCATGGGTAGCCGTATGTTGAGCCGCTGGTTAAACCAACCTTTGCGAGACCAAACACAAATCAATTTGCGTTTAGATGCGGTTGAATCATTAATTAATTCTTCGGAATATATTCAAGCGCAAGAAAGCCTTAAAAACATTAACGACATTGAGCGTATCACCTCTCGTATCGCACTTAAGTCAGCAAGACCACGCGACTTAAGTGGTTTGCGCACAACTTTAGCGGCTTTACCTGCACTTAAAAACCTTGCAAGCGAGCATAGTGAATACCTGCATAAGCTAAGTGTACAAATAGAAGACTTTGCAAACTTACAAAGCACACTACAAGCAGCCATTGTAGAAGAACCACCTGCCCTGACTCGTGATGGCGGCATGATTGCAGCTGGTTTTGATAGTGAGTTAGACGAGTTACGCAGTATTCGTGACGACAGCCAAGCTTATCTAGATGACTTGGAAATACGCGAACGTGAACGCACAGGCGTAAACAGCCTTAAAGTAGGTTATAACCGTGTACATGGCTACTACATTGAAATCAGTAAACTTCAACAAGCGACTATTCCAGAAGAATACTCACGTCGTCAGACTTTAAAAGGCACAGAACGTTACATTACGCCTGAATTAAAAACCTTTGAAGACAAAGTGCTAAGCGCAAAGGATCGCGCACTCTCGCGTGAAAAAGCACTATACGAAAAACTATTAGACGACATGGCTGTTTTTATTAAGCCCCTACAAAACACCGCTAATGCTGTGGCTTCTATAGACACGCTATGCTGCTTTGCTGAACGTGCAATTACTTTGCAATATTGCAAACCGACTTTCGGGCAAGAAACCGGCATTAATATACAAGCTGGCCGTCACCCTGTTATCGAGCAACTTAGCCAAGCGAACTTCATACCTAACGATACAGAATTTAGCGACGAGCAACGCTTGCTACTGATTACTGGCCCCAACATGGGCGGTAAGTCTACTTATATGCGCCAAACTGCGCTTATTACTTTAATGGCATGCGTGGGTTGCTTTGTACCCGCTACCTCGGCCTATATTGGCCCTATCGATAAGATATTTACCCGCATTGGCGCTGCTGATGATTTGAGTTCTGGTCGATCTACCTTTATGGTTGAAATGACCGAGGCCGCTAACATTCTACATAACGCTACCGAAAACAGTTTAGTGCTTATGGATGAAATTGGGCGCGGCACTAGCACTTTTGATGGTTTGTCACTGGCTTATGCTTGCGCACAACACTTAGCCAGCACCTTAAAAGCTTACACGCTATTTGCTACGCACTATTTCGAGCTAACTAGCTTGGCCGATGACTACGAAACTGTTCAAAATATGCATGTTACTGCCACCGAGCATAAAGACCATATTGTATTCTTATATGCCATTGAAAATGGTGCGGCGAATCAAAGTTATGGGCTTCAAGTAGCAAAACTAGCTGGTGTACCAGCAGCCGTTATTAAGCAGGCTAAAAAGCAACTCGCCTTGCTTGAACAAAACAGCGTAAACAAAGCGAGTCACCCGCAAATTGACTTATTTGCCTCAACAGCAAATAATGACACTCAAAATAGTAAAACTGAAGAGGAAACTAAAAGCGAACTCGATAATTATATCGAAAACTTAGACCCTAACGAACTAAGTCCTAAAGAAGCTTTAGATACCCTATACAAATTAAAACAAGTTTATAATGAGCAATAGCTCTTACTGGCTAAACAAAAGATATTAATATGAGTACATTACAAAAAATTGGCGTTGTGGTTCGAAGAGAAAACAATCATATCAATGATGTTTTAACCTCGATTCATGCCGAATTAGAAGCACTCAAAATTGATATGATGTTTCACCAAACCTGCGACGGTTTATTGAATCTAAAAAAAGATGAACTTGTAGCATTCGATAAGCTTGCAGACTGTGACGCCTGTATTGTTATAGGTGGTGACGGTACATTCTTAGAAGCCTCTCGCGCTTTAGTTGATTTTGACATTCCTATTATCGGCGTAAACATGGGCCGCTTAGGTTTCTTAGTTGATATATCGCCTGAGGATGTACGCCGATCAATTAACGATATGGTTAAGGGGAAATA
>CAYZLE010000025.1:0-11747 GCA_964479305.1 uncultured Gammaproteobacteria bacterium
TGAATAAGCCATCTCAATCAAGCGTTAGCAACATCGTTTTGCTCATTATGATCGTAGTGATATCAGGCTTATTTTTATGGATGATCAAACCCTTCTTGATGACTATATTTCTAGCCGGCATTTTCAGCGCACTCAGCTACCCCATCTATAAAAAAATTAGCGCGCGCACTAAAGGCAAAAACAGCTTAGCTTCAGCGCTTACTGTTACCCTACTATTTTTTGTCATCGTTATACCGCTCATTATTTTAGCTAGCGTTGTAGCTAGCCAAGCTATTGAAGTTAGCCAGTCCGTTTCTCCCTGGGTTAAACAAACCGTATCTCAGCCGGGTAAAGCTTGGTCATATCTTCAAGGCCTACCTTTCTACGACACTATTGCCCCGTACCGAGAAACCATTATTCAAAAAATGGGCGGTACTGTGAGCACAGCTAGTAAATTTTTAGTTGGCAAACTTTCCTCGGTCACCTTAGGTGCTGTTAACTTTATATTTTTACTATTTGTGTTTTTATACGCCATGTTCTTTTTCTTGATAGATGGCAAAAACCTTATTCAGAAAATTTTATATTACTTACCGCTTAACAACAAAGATGAAAAACAAATCTTTCATCGTTTCACATCAGTAACTAAGGCAACCGTTAAAGGCACCTTTGTTATTGGCATATTACAAGGCTTTCTTAGCGGCTTAGCATTTGCTATAGCTGGCATACCTAACTCTATTTTCTGGGCTGTTGTTATGGCCGTACTATCTATTATTCCTAGTATTGGTTCAGCCTTAATTTGGATACCTGCAGGCATATACCTAATTACTCAAGATGCTGTATTTGCAGGTGTGGCACTTTTATTGTTCTGTGGCTTAATTGTCGGCAGCTTAGATAATGTATTACGCCCACGCTTAGTCGGTAAAGATACTCAAATGCACGAACTGATGATATTTTTTAGTACTTTAGGCGGCATTATGCTATTTGGTTTTGTTGGTATTGTTGTAGGCCCTATTGTTGCTTCATTATTTGTAACGGTTTGGGATATTTATGGCGTTACATTTAAGCGCTATTTGCCTGAAGTAAAGTAATACTGCCTTGGTAATATGGATCAGTATTTACAAAAATCAGAATACATAGACTGGGACAATCCCTCAGTTCACAGTAAGGCTAAAGAACTAGCCGCTGACAGTTCGGACCCTCATATCATCATAAAAAACTGCTTTGAATTTGTTCGTGACGAAATTAAACATAGCTGGGACTTTAAACTGAACCCCGTAACATGCAAAGCATCAGATGTACTCAAACATGGCACTGCTTATTGCTATGCCAAAAGTCACTTGTTAGCAGCCCTACTAAGAGCCAACAACATTCCTGCTGGCTTGTGTTACCAACGCCTAACCATTACTGACAAACCACCGTATTGCTTACATGGTTTAAACGCGGTTTACCTGAAAGAACATGGCTGGTATCGAATTGATGCTAGAGGGAATAAAAAAAATGTATCAGCTACATACTCACCTCCAGTTGAAGACTTAGCTTTTAGCACCAATTACCCAGGTGAAAAAGATTTTCCGGAAATTTTTGCTGAACCTATACCCATCATAGTTGATGCTTTAAATAAATACTCATGCTTTAAAGAAGTAGCCGCCAACTTGCCGGATCTAAAAACACTCTCTAAAGAAATAACATCAGAACAACTTGATACTACAGTAACTTTATAAGCACCGCGAAATTTACTAATATCTCTTTTAAAGCCTGTTAAAATACGCTTTTTAGCAGTTACCTTTTATGCGTTTTGCAGCTCAAGTTCAAACCTCTATCGATATTCTTTCTATTATAAATACAGAAGGCACACCGGCTGACCGTGTGCTCAATATTTACTTTAGAAAAAATCGATACATTGGCTCTAAAGACAAAAGAGCTATTAGCACTTACGTATTTGCAGTCATTCGCCAAAAGCTTTCTCTAGGCTACCTCCTTGAACAAGCAGGCGCAAAGAAAATTACCGAACGTTTATTACTAGCTGCCTCATTAATGAGTGAGCATGAGAACTTAAATGAAATCTTTAATGGGCAGCAGTACTCACCAACCGAGTTCAACAAGAGAGAAGAATCCATTATCGATAAAGTCGATTTTAGTTCGCTTGAGAGCGCCCCACGCCATATAAGACTTAATATCCCCCTTTGGCTTGAAGAAAAAATAGAACCTTCTCTTGGCACTCACTATGAAGAAGCAATACAAGCGCTAAATGAGCGCGCGACTACTGATATTAGAGTGAATACTTTATTAAGCACTAAAGAGAAAGTACTAGAGCAACTTTTGTCAGAAGACATTGCGGTTGAAGAAACGCCCATTTCGCCTATAGGCCTTCGTTTCACAGAACGTGTCTCACTTATGAACCACACTCTTTACCAAAGTGGGCAAATCGATATTCAAGATGAAGGTTCTCAATTACTGTCATTATTAACAAACGTTAAAGCTGGTGATACCGTTATTGACTATTGTGCAGGCGCAGGTGGAAAAACCTTGGCTATGGCTGCAATGATGTTGAACAAAGGAAAAATTATTGCCTGCGACATTCATAGCAAGCGCCTAGAAGAATTAGTTAAACGCTGTAAACGAGCCAAAGCTAAAATTGTAAGCACACTAAACCTAAGTGATCACAAGCTTGATAAATTTACAGATTCAGCGGACACCGTTTTAATAGACGCGCCATGCTCTGGTACAGGCACATGGCGACGCAGCCCAACACAACGCTGGCAGCTTACTCAAGAAGCCTTAGTCAGTTTATTAAGTACACAGCAAGACATTCTACAAAAGGCAGCAGGACTCGTTAAACCTGGTGGTCAAATACTTTACGCTACATGTTCAATACTGTCCGAAGAAAATGAGGAACAAGTTAAAACGTTTTTAAAAAACAATCCTGATTTTAAGTATGGCGAATTACATGCTCTAGCCAAATTTGGTACAAAAAGCGAATGCTTCATAGCAACTAAGCATGACTTTAAAACTTATCCACATTTAAGCAATGCAGATGGTTTTTATATTTGCGCCATAGAAAAACTTAATACTTAAAATGAATAATACAGAATAGATACTAATGGAATTTACACCCTTAACAATTGCAATTTTAATGCTGGCCTTTTGGTGGTCTGGATTTGTTAGAGCAGGCTTAGGTTTTGGTGGTGCTGGCCTTATGTACCCCGTTGCATTTTTAGTGGTCGACTCAGTAATTTTTATTGTGCCTATAGTTGGCGTACATTTAATTGTATTTACGAGTTACACACTACTTAAAGGCGATTACAAAAAAATTGATTGGGTAACTACCCGGCGTTTATTGCTAATTATCCTCCCCGCTAAGATTGCCGGTGTTTTTGGCCTACTGCAATTGCCAGACTTATGGCTATTGATGAGTGTCTATATCATTATCATTTTTTATTCACTCGGCTATATTTTTGACTTTAAGTCTAATAAGCCAAAAAAGTGGCTCAACATACCCTCATTGCTTTTTGGTGGCTACGTTTCCGGCCTAACGCTCTCTGGCGCCCCCATTATCGCTGCGGTTGCTATGCAGTACCTTAAAAAAGAGCAAGCCAGAGCCTCTCTCTACGTAATATGGATAGTGGCAGTAACAATTAAGCTTTCGACACTGATGTATTACAACATCGACATGCAGTGGCAACACCAGTTATGGTTATTTCCTGTTGCCTTAGTGGGGACTATTATGGGAAACCGCATGCATGATCGACTGCAGCAATTAAACTCAAGGGTATTCTATCGTTGGATGGGTATAGCTTTATTAACGCTATCGCTTATAGGCTTGTCTAAGCATATATTTTAGACTTTAAGCATTATAAAAATAGAGCCGCTTCTTCTGGATCCATTCCCTTATTTTGCCCCTTCCCACCATTAGAACCTGAACTCTCTTCTGGGTAGTAACGAGCTTCGCTTATATCAGAAGATTTAATTTTTCGCGCTAATAACAAATCTAAATCTTTTCTAACCTTTTCTATAATCTGCATTTGTTGATTAAGCTTAATAGACTTTCTTAAGGTATTACCCCAAACCGACATGTTAGACAAATTAACCAAACGATATTTATAACTTAATGCCCACTCAGCAGAAGAGTCACGGCCTATGCTATACATGGCCTCTTTAGCTTTGACTTTTTCTTCAGGGTTCTCTAGAGATTCAAGCAGCTCATCCGTAGACTGTAACCAGCCCCTTGAATAATAAATACTGCCCAAATAAAAGCGTTTTACCCAGCTTAAGTAGTCGTCTAATGAAGTAATTCGAGGATAACCAACGTCTTTATTATAATAATCTTCAAAATAAGACTGACTAGGCATTAGGCCTTCCCAAGCCGTATGGCTTTTGTGTTTTATTGGTAAAACAGAGCAGCCAGACAGTAATAGTACTAATAGAATGGTTAATATGAATTTCATGAATAAGTGAGCTGTGAAAAAGGTGATTGTAAACGAACTTTATGAAGACTTTGTTAATTAATCATTATTCTTATAACTAGAAGCGCTAATACCGTAACGATTAAGTTTTTGATTAAAAGTACGTCGTTCTAAACCTAGGTCTTCTAAAACTAGAGCGACTTTACCTTTATGCTCTGCTAGTTTAGCTCGGAGCATTTTCTCTTCATATGCCCCTACTAGTTCTTTCAGTGTTTTATTGGCGTTTTCAGATGGTTTATCACTTGCGTCTAGCTCAATAGCCGATTCAATATCGCGACAAGATTTAATAGCATAACGCGTAGCGACATTAATTAACTCTCTCACATTACCTGGCCAATCATATTGCAACAAAATGTGTCTCGTATGACTATTTGCCAAAGTATATGTTGTGCCAAAGTTTTCACATTGCTGGTTAGCAAAGTATTCAAACAAAGTAAGAATGTCTTCTGAGCGATCTTTCAATGCAGGAATACGTAATTCTGCTACTTGTAGACGGAAAAATAAATCTTGCCTAAAGTTGTCGTTATTACGTAAGTCATCTTTAGTTGCTGATATCACTCTGCAGTCAATCGGTATTTCTTTATTCGACCCTAACGGAGTAATTTTATTATCTGACAATGCACGAAGTAATTTTGCCTGAGTAGATAATGGCAAGCTTTCAACTTCATCTAAAAATAAAGTACCGCCATTAGCGTGCTCTAATCGGCCTACTCTAGCCGCAACCGCATCTGTAAAGGCACCTTTTTCATAACCAAACAACTCAGCCTCTGCTAACTGCTCAGGAATAGCTGCACAGTTTAAAGCTACAAATGGGTGTTCTGAGCGCTTACTAAAGTCATGCAAACTTCTAGCAACGAGCTCTTTACCCACACCGGTATCACCGTAAATCATTACAGGGATGTCCATTGGCGCATGCTCTATTATTTGTTTTTTTAGCTGCCTAATAGCTGGGCACTGGCCAATAATTTTAGACTCGATAGAATTAATACTTTCTAATTCTTCACGTGTACGTGTAAGTGACAATGTAAGTTTGCGTTTATCTACAGCACGACTAATTGTTTGTAAGAATTGGTCAGTATCAAATGGTTTTTCAATAAAATCGTGTAGACCTTGTTTCATAGCATCAACAGCCATTGAAACATCGCCATAACCCGTCATTAAAATAACCGGTATGTTGGGATCTATTTTTTGTACTTGCTTAGAAAATTCGTAACCGTCTGCACCAGGCATGCGCAAGTCAGTCAAAATCACCACGGGTGAATGCAAACTTAGTTTGGGTAGAACAGTTGATGGAGAACTGTAGCTTGATATTTTATTGTATTCAGTTGATAGCAGGTCCGAAGTATTAATTCGAATATCCTTATCATCATCTACAATAATAATTTCAATATCTGCTCTACTTATGTTCATTGAATCTGGACTACTCATAATTGCTTAGGCTTGCTTACGTTCTTCAGAGACTAAAGGTAATGAAATACTAAAGCAAGCGCCATCATTTACATTCTCTACTGCAATATCACCATCGTTCTGCTGCAAAATTTCGTAAGTAATTGATAAACCTAAACCCATTCCTTTACCAACCTCCTTGGTTGTGAAGTATGGATTGAATAGTCTAGCCATAATATCTTCATCAACACCGCCACCATTATCGGCAATATTTATAGTAATAACACCATCTTTTACGGCTGTAAATATACTGATCTCAGGCTTATCTTTAGCTTGCACGACATCAATAGCATTACGAATAATGTTCGATAAAGCTAAATCAATTTTTAGTGGGCTAATTCTAACTTTTGCAGCATCATACTTGTCATCGATGCTCACTTTGATGTTATTGTCGTTAATTAAGTCTCTATGTGAGTCTAGCACTTGTTCATAAATAGAACTCAAACTTACTAATTCAATCATTGCACTATCGTCATAACTAAAGTGCTTCAATAGCTTAATTACTTTGTTCATTTTACTGCTGAGTGGAAGTAGCCTTGAAACAGACTCACCAACACCCTGCCAGTTACTCGATTTAGTTTTGCTTTGAATAGCCGCCACAGAACTATTAATAGCAGCTAGCGGCTGACTTAATTCATGCACAATCGTTGCCGCCATATTACCAAGTGCTTCAGCTTTGTTCTTTTGGATAAGTTGTAACTGAGTACTCTTTAGTTCTTCGGTGCGCGCTTCAACAGTTTCTTCCAATGATTCATTAACTCGAACCAATTCTTCTTCAACAGTTTTTCTTTTAGCAATATTAACCAGTGTCATCAAGTATACGTAGCTATCAGCCAAATCAACTTGGCTGATTGCAAACATAACAGGTATCGTCCTTTCATCCTGCATATTTGCGCTCATCACATTAGCATAAGTTTCGTGATAAGCAGGCGTTTCAATATTCTCTAATAGATACTGATCAATCTCATCTTTACTAATATCAACATGCACTAAATCTTCAATATTCATTCTGCTTTCAATATCTTTAAAGCTTTTTCCAGAAAACATTAAATGTTCAGCATGCGCATTCATTGATAAAACTTGGCCACCACCGTCAATAACAAAAACCCCAATGTGAATATTATCGATAAGTTTTTGTAAATCTTCACGGCGGCTTTTTTCTGTGATGATTGCTTTACGTCTAAACTTTTGTTTCTTATGACGCTCAGTCATAAACAAATAAACAAAAGAACCTAATAGACTTGCAAATATAAAAAACAAAAATGCTTGAGACAGTAAGTCTTTATAATTAACCAAATGATGTAAGGTCCACTGAGTTTCACCAATTAAGTATTCGTTAACGATGTATGCAGACTTACTAAATTTCCAGTAACGTGTTTTGTTACTACTCGTAAAACGAAGTTTTGAATCAGACTCAAATAACTGATTATGAACTTCGCCAGGAAATTGTTTTTGTGTATAAATTAAATTCAAACTTTTTTGACTAGGTGTATCAACCAAGTGATAGCGCCAGTCAGGGTTAGAGCTCAAAATAACAACACCGTTTTTATCAGAAACTAATATTGTGTCTTCAGATTTGCGCCAATTTTCTTCCCATTTCAATAGCTCAAGCTTAACTACTACTACACCTATCACTTCATTATTAACAATAACCGGTGCTGATATAAAAAAACCAGGAACGCCAGTTGTCGCGCCTTTAGCAAAATAGAACTGCCTTTTGCGTTCTTGTTTGGCTTTTTTAAAATAAGGACGGAAGCTATAGTTTTTATTTAAAAAACTACCCGACTCAGATTGATAATTAGAAGAAGCTACAACATTGCCGCTTCGGTCTTGAAGAAAAATATCATTTGCACCTGATCGTGAAACCACAAAGGCAAATTTATTACTAACTGTATGATGACCAAGATCTGGTTCTTGAAGTAGTTCAACTATTAAATCATCTTGAGCAAGAACTGCTGGTAGGTATTCAAATTGATCTATAGATGCTGCTAAAGATTGTTCGAAAATCTTAGCGGATCGTTGATTTTCTAGGTTTGAAACATAGAGTTGATAGAAATAAAAAACAAAACTTGCAACTAAAACCGTTGCCAATAAAGAAAATAACCAGCTAAGGTTTGACAACCCTAGCTGGTTAAATTTTAGAGCCAGTTTTTTACGCTGGCGATTTTCTTCGGCGTGCATATTGAAATTATGCGAAGCCCATTTTCCCTGGTAACCATAAAACGATACCAGGTAACGCTATTAGAATTGCAATTGTTAAAGCATCTGCAATAAAGAATGGTGTACAACCTCTAAATACATCTTGTACAGAACACTCAGGTCGAACACCCGCAACAACGAAACAGTTAAGTCCGATTGGAGGAGTAATTAAACAAAGTTCAGCCATTTTAACAACAATGATACCAAACCAAATTGCACAACCAACACCAGACACACCAAATGCTGAATCAACTGCTAGTACATCTTCACCACCGTTTAGCGCGATAACCGCAGGGTAAACGATAGGTAGTGTTAGTAGTAGCATACCAATCGCATCCATAAACATACCTAGTACTGCATACGCTAATAAGATACAGATTAAAGTAATCATAGGGCTTTGGTCTAAACCACTTAACCATAGTGAGAATGCATCAGGTAAACCAGCAAAACCTAAGAAACGTACATAAATAAGTACACCCCAAATTACAGCAAAGATCATAGCTGTTAGCTTACTTGTTTCGATTAATGCATCACGAAGTTGAGGCCAGCGCATACCTTTGTAAAGCGCCATTACTAGAATGAAGAATGCACCTAATGAACCCGCTTCAGTTGGTGTACCAACACCGCCGTAAATACAGATAATGATGATACCAACAACAAAAAAGATTGGGAAAGCGCCAGGTAAAGCCTGAAAACGCTGAGTCCAAGTAAAGCCCTTAACTGGAGGGCCTAATTTCTTGTTCGTTAAAGCTAAGAAAATAACTAAACCACCGTAAATTAATGCAGATACTAAGCCTGGTATGAAACCAGCCATTAATAAAGCACCAACATCCTGCTCAACAATAATCGCGTAGATAACTAAAATAGCAGATGGCGGAATTAATGACGCTAATGTACCACCAGCAGCCACTACACCCGCTGCAAAGCGTTTGTCGTAACCCAGTTTTAACATTTCAGGAACAGCGATTCGAGCAAATACAGCTGAAGTAGCAACAGAAGCACCCGATACAGCAGCGAAACCTGCAGTAGAGAATACAGTCGCAACACCCATACCGCCTGGTAACCAACCTACCCAACGCTTAGCCGCTTCGAAAAGTGCCTTCGTTAAGCCAGCGTGATAAGCCAAGAAACCGATCATGATGAAAATAGGAATTAAAGATAAAGCCAATATTGAAACTTTAGAGTGAGGTGTTAAACCCACAATATTTAATGCAATATCAAAACCTTTATCAGCACCTTTAGATGCCGCTTTAATCCAAAATAAGCCGATGAAACCAGCTGCCGCAGCAGCGTAAGCTACGCGTAAGCCCATAACAACGAAAACCATCATTATGCCAGTTACCCAAAGACCAATTGAAAGAGGCTCCATAGCCCCTAATGTTTGCCAGAAACTCATTTTGAGGCCTCTTCTTCAATAATATTTGATTCAACACTTGCAGCTTCACGAGCCGCAGCTTCTGCTGCACTTTCTACTAATGGCACAGCTACTGGCTCTTCGCTACCAGTAATTAAGGCACGTGTGTAACCCCAAATTTGAAGTAATAAGCGTAAGATCATTACGACAAAAGCAAATACAATCATTAATTTACTTGGCCAAACTAATAAATCGATATCAAAACTTGTATCACCGATTTTGTATGCTCTAACAAAGTGGTTATATGAGCCCATAAGCAAAATAATTGTCATGCCTAACATGATGAGAGTTGTTAATAGTTCCATGAACCATAAAACTCGACCTTTAAGCGCACCTACAACGATATCCATACGGATATGTCCGCCTTCACGTTGTGTGTAAGCAAGGCCTAAAAAAGCAATAAATGGCATAGCTTGAACTACCCAATCGATGTAACCATCAACTGGAGAGCTAAATAACCATCTACCTAGAATATTTGTCGTTGCTAAAAAAACAACTAATAGAATTGTGATACCACCTAATGTGGCCATAAATTTTTCTAATTTGAAATAAAGCCGATCAAGCCTACTAAGCATTGAACTATCTTCATGGACTGTAGCACTTGCCGCCATAATAAAAGTCTCTCTCTTTCTGGTTTATAAAAAAGCCTGCACCCTATTTTACTAGGGTGCAGGTCCAAACATTTAACTATTATATATTATTACTGGTTAAATAGTTTTTCTGTAAAGTCATATAGACCTTTAGCATCGAACTTACCTGAGTATTTCTTAACCCAGCCAGCACGTACAGAAGCAGCTAATGTGTTTAACTCAGCAGTTTGCGCTGGAGAAAAAGTAACCATGTTGATACCTTTCTCTTTAACGTTAGCTAAGTATTTACCAGTTGTTTTGTTATCGTAGAAATCAACATAGTAAGCCATTGCTTCAGGAATTGAATCCATTAGCGCTTTCTTGTGAGAAGGCTTCATGTTTTCTAGAGCATCAGTGTTAACAACAACTGGGCAGTTAGCAGAACCAAGGTTCAAGTTTGTTGTACCCCAAGTACCGATAGCTGTAGTTTTAGTCGCTAGGTGAGCGTGAGGAGCAAATGTTGCCGCATCGATAACGCCTGAATCCATAGATTGACGTACTTCACCGAAAGGAACACCTGTTTTAACAGCGCCTAATTTACCTAGAACACCCATGATGCCACCAGGACCACGAACACGTAGACCTTTAAAGTCTGCTAGTGTTGCTGGAGCTGAACCTTTAGCAATAACGTTGTATTGTGGTAAAGGTGTAGGCATTAATAATGTTGCATTCCAACGAGCTAAATCTTTCTTAACTGCTGGGTGCTTGAATACTTCTGAATAGATCTCAGCAACACGTGCTAAAGAAAGATCTTTTGAGAATGGAAGCTCAGTAACAGTAATAGTTGGGTTCTTACCTTTGTGGTAGAAAGAGCAGAACTGTGCCATTTCGAAAGCACCAATAGAAATACCATCTAGGTTTTCTTTGTTCTTAGATAGACCACCATAAGAAATGTTTAGCTTGAAGTCACCGTTAGTCTTTGCGCTAACTAGCTCAGCTAATTTCTCAACGTGCTCAGTAAACGCACGACGTTTACCCCATAAAGATACATCCCAAGATGTAGCAGCTTGAACTTCAGCAGCTACAAAGCTTACCGCGATTGCTGATAATACAGCCATAGTTTTAAATTGTTTCATAGTCAAAAGACCTCCTCTTAGAAACTTTTTATATTTGACCACTAATGTGATCGTTATTTACTACTTTGCACTTAGCATGCCAACTTATTAAGTTATTGTTTTATATAGATTTTCTTAATTATCAAGTTGTTTAAGTGTAGAAACAAAGAAATTAACGTCCGCCCAACAAGACCAAAAAGGAAAAAAAATTCCAATATTTGTTTGTTCTTGTAAAAAACTGGCTTAGCCAATTAATTTGAAGCGATAAAATAGCAAACTCTTCAATTGATAACAATCATAATGTATAATAATTTTGCCTGAGGGGTGGTATTAGCCTGAGACTCTATATGTAGAGAACCCTTTGAACCTGATCTAGTTAGTACTGGCGTAGGAATAGGCGGAATTTATTTGTACTTTTACTCTAAAAGCCATAAATATAGCCCTCCTGCCCCTGTTCGCCATTACTAAGCAATTTAATACCTATATTTCTTTAAGGAAACGTAATGGATAGTAAAGTCACTTCAAAAACTAGCGCATCAAACTTAATTACACGCGAGCCTTT
>CAYZLE010000026.1:0-11152 GCA_964479305.1 uncultured Gammaproteobacteria bacterium
TAATTAAGTTTAAAGATGAAAAAACGAAAGAAACCATTGAATGGCAGTATGAAGACGGCTTAAAAGACTATTTGTTAGATAATTTAACAGGCTGGGAATGCCTGCCTGCTGCTGAACCTTTTGTGGGTTCATTTAAAAGTGAGCAGGAGCATGTTGATTGGGCGCTTTGTTGGCTGCCTGAAGGTGGTACAAGCGTACAAGAGAGTCATGTCAATTTAGTGCCTACCGAAAACGGTGGTACGCATGTAAATGGTTTGCGAGTCGGTTTAACAGACGCTATTCGTGAATTTTGTGACTTCCGAAACTTGTTACCGCGAGGCGTTAAAATTGCCCCGGAAGATATTTGGGAGAAAATCAGTTTTGTTTTGTCTCTTAAAATGCAAGACCCGCAATTTGCTGGCCAAACAAAAGAACGTTTGTCATCTAGAGAGTCAGCAGCCTTTGTTTCTAGCGCACTAAAAGATGCGTTTAGTTTATGGCTAAACCAGCATGCCGATCAAGGTGAGTTGATTGCACAAATGGTTCTTGAGTCTGCTCAAAAGCGTTTAAGAGCAGCTAAAAAAATTGTTCGTAAAAAAGTGACTTCGGGGCCAGCCCTACCAGGCAAGTTGGCTGACTGTACTGGGCAGGACCCAAATCAAACTGAATTGTTTCTAGTAGAGGGTGACTCTGCTGGTGGTTCTGCTAAGCAAGCGCGTGATAGGACCTTTCAGGCGATTATGCCTTTGCGCGGTAAAATTTTAAATACTTGGGAAGTTGATCCTGAGCAAGTGCTTGCTTCTCAAGAAGTGCACGACATTGCTGTTGCTATTGGTGTTGAAGTGGCTTCATCAGATTTAGAAGGCTTACGTTACGGTAAAATTTGTATCTTGGCCGATGCCGACTCTGATGGACTTCATATTGCTACTTTATTATGTGCATTATTCTTACGTCATTTCAGACCACTGGTTATGGCTGGGCACGTATATGTTGCTATGCCGCCTTTATATCGTATTGATGTGGCTAAAGAAGTGTTTTATGCGATTGATGAAGCAGAGCGCGATGGCTATTTAGCAAAAATTGAAAAAGAAAAGAAGAAAGGCAAAATTAGTATTACCCGATTTAAAGGTTTAGGTGAAATGAATCCTTTGCAGTTACGCGAAACATCTATTGCACCTGAAACACGTCGTTTGGTACAGCTAACAGTAGAGCCGGGTGATGGCACAGAAAAGATTATGGATATGATGCTTGCTAAAAAACGCTCAGCTGACAGAAAGAAATGGCTTGAATCAAAAGGTAATTTGGCTGAGGTATAAATGTTTTTTACTGATAAAAGTAAAATGGTGACGCAAGAGAATAGTTTGCCTGGAAGAGAAGAAAGCTTGTCGGCTAAGTTGTCTGGTGTTCATGCTGTTAACGGCAACAATATTTTACCGCCGTTTGATTCCGGTTTAAGTCAGGCTATGTTCGGCTTAGGTTGTTTTTGGGGTGCGGAAAGAAAATTTTGGCTAGCTCAAGTTTATTCTACTGCGGTAGGTTACTCAGCAGGTTTTACGCCAAACCCTAACTACGATGAAGTTTGTTCTGGTCAAACAGCTCATAACGAAGTTGTATTGGTTGTTTATGATGAGTCAATTATTTCATACGCTGAGTTGTTGAAAATATTTTGGGAATCGCACAATCCAACTCAAGGTATGCAGCAAGGTAATGATAAGGGCACGCAATATCGCTCGGGCATTTACACATTTAATGATGAACAACAAAAACAAGCAGAAGCCTCATTGCAGGATTATCAAAACAATATTAAACAAGCTGGTTTTACTGAAATAACAACAGAAGTAAAACCTGCTACAACTTTTTATTATGCCGAAGAATATCACCAACAATATCTACATAAAAATCCAAATGGATATTGTGGACTAGGTGGTACAGGCGTAGTTTGTGAAATAAATTAATTTCGGTAAATTAGGTAAGTAAGAGCATTATGCAATTAAATTTTGAAAACATTGAAAAACAACCTTTAAGCGAGTTTACTGAAAAAGCTTATTTGGATTATTCCATGTACGTTATTTTAGACCGTGCATTGCCGCATATTGGTGATGGTCTAAAACCCGTGCAGAGACGTATTATTTACGCCATGTCTGAACTGGGTTTAAGTGCTTCTTCTAAGTATAAGAAGTCAGCAAGAACAGTAGGTGACGTCTTGGGTAAATTCCACCCTCATGGCGACTCAGCTTGTTATGAAGCCATGGTTTTAATGGCTCAGCCCTTCTCTTATCGCTATCCATTGGTAGATGGGCAAGGAAACTGGGGCTCGCCTGATGACCCGAAATCATTCGCTGCTATGCGTTACACCGAATCTAAATTATCGCCTTTGGCTAAGTTGCTACTCCAAGAACTTGGGCAAGGTACAGTAGATTGGCAGCCAAACTTTGATGGCACCATTCAAGAGCCGGTTTTATTACCATCGCGTGTGCCACATATACTTTTAAATGGTACGACAGGTATTGCGGTGGGCATGGCGACAGATATTCCGCCACACAATTTACGTGAAGTGGTTAATGCCTGTATTGCTCTATTAGACAATAGTCGTTTAACAGTTGAAGAGCTAGCAGAGTTTATACCTGGCCCAGACTATCCAACGGCGGCCGAAGTTATAACACCTAAAGAAGACCTGTTGGAAATTTATAACAAAGGTAATGGTAGTGTTAAGTGTAGAGCGGTATATAAAAAAGAAGAGGGTGATATTATTATCACAGCTTTACCTCATCAAGTTTCTGGCTCAAAAATTCTTGAGCAAATTGCACAACAAATGCAGCAGAAAAAGCTACCAATGGTTGAAGATTTGCGTGATGAATCTGACCATGAAAACCCAACACGTTTAGTTATTGTCCCTCGTTCTAATAGAGTGGACACAGAAGGCTTAATGACGCACTTGTTTGCGACAACAGACCTTGAGAAAAACTACCGTGTTAACTTAAATATGATTGGCTTAGATTCTCGTCCTAAAGTTCATAATTTAAAAGACATACTAATTAACTGGCTTAAGTTTAGAGTTCAAACCGTAACGAACCGTTTGCAATGGCGTTTAGATAAAGTTAACTCAAGATTACATATTTTAGATGGCTTATTGATAGCCTTTTTAAATATAGATGAAGTTATTGCCATTATTCGAAATGAAGATGAGCCTAAGCCTGTGCTAATGGCAAAATTCAGCTTGAGTGAAATTCAAGCAGAAGAAATTTTAAACTTAAAGTTACGTCACTTAGCTCGCTTAGAAGAAATGAAAATTCAAAAAGAGCAAAGTGAATTGTTAAGTGAAAAGAAAGAACTGGATTTACTACTCGGCTCTAAAGCTCGCCTAAAAACACTCATTAAAAATGAATTAAAAGCTGATGCAGAAGAGTACGGCGATGATAGGCGTTCAGAAATTGTTGTTCGTGAATCAGCTCAGGCTATGGATGAAACAGCACTTATTCCAAATGACCCTGTTACCGTTATTATTTCTAAAAAGGGTTGGGTTCGCGCAGCAAAAGGTCACGATGTTGATTTGAGCAAACTTAGCTTTAAGTCGGGTGATGAGTTACAAGCCTTTGCAAAAGGTCGCACCAATCAACCTGCTGTGTTTTTCGACTCTGCAGGGCGTGCGTATACATTGCCTTCACACGGTTTCCCATCAGCCAGGGGTTACGGTGAGCCTTTGACAGGCAAGCTAAATCCGCCAGCAGGTGCACAGTTTGAAAGCGTAATAATGGCTGCGCCTGATGCAAAACTGTTCCTAAGCTCAGATGCAGGTTATGGTTTTGTGGGTAAGTTTGAAGATTTTCAAACTAAAACTAAAAATGGTAAGGCGGCTATTTCTGTGCCTAAGGGTGCTAAAGTTTTACCACCAGTTGTGGTTAGAGACTACAAAGAAGATTGGGTTGTAGCTGTAACTAACGAAGGTTATATGGTTGTAGTTGCACTACATGAATTACCAGAGCTAGCTAAAGGTAAAGGTATCAAGTTTATTAACATTCCGCCTGCTAAATTTAAAACGCGTGATGACTACGTTAAGCATGTTGAGCTAGTTCAAGATGGTGAAAAAGTAACCGTACATGCTGGTAAAAAACACAAAACAATGGCGGGCAGCGAAGTTGATGAATATGTTGCTGAGCGTGCAAAAAGAGGCTGGAAGCTTCCAAGAGGCTACCAATCAGTTGATTTATTAACGGTAGATAAGAAAGAAACATAGGTTTTATGACAATAAACTTAACAATCTCTAATTGAAATTAGGGTATTGTGGTCATATATATATAAATGAGTATTTTTATTAGTTCGGGAGAGATTAAATGAGAATAGTACTTTTTCTATTAACTAACATTGCAGTACTTATTGTAGTTAGTATTGTTGGTAAATTAATCGGTCTAGACCAAATGATGGCTGGCGCAGGTATGGGCGGCATGACTGGTATGCTGATTTCATGTGCTTTAATGGGAATGACAGGCTCTTTTATATCCCTTCTTATGTCGAAAAGTGCCGCTAAGCGCTCAACAGGTGCGGTTTTAATTGAAAGCCCAAGTAATGCTCAAGAAAAATGGCTTTTTGATGTAGTGGAGCGTCAAGCTAAAATGGCAGATATTAAAATGCCAGAAGTCGCTATCATTCCAAATGATACAGTGAATGCTTTCGCAACAGGCGCGCGTAAAAATGCGGCTTTAGTTGCTGTGACGCAAGGCCTATTAAATACTATGTCTAAAAGTGAAGCTGAAGCAGTAATGGCGCATGAAATTTCACACGTTGCTAATGGCGACATGGTTACTATGACTTTAATTCAGGGTATCGTTAACACCTTTGTATTATTCTTTGCTCGCATAGTTGGCACAGTGGTTGACCGTGCTGTATTCAAATCAAACGGTCGCGGCATGGGTTCGTATGCGGTTTATATGATTATGCAGACGGTATTTGGCTTCCTAGCAACGATGATTGTTATGTGGTTCTCAAGATGGCGTGAATTTCACGCTGACAAGGGCGGAGCAGAGCTTGCCGGTAAAATTAATATGATAGGTGCGCTTGACGCTTTGCGTCGTCAGCAGCCTGCACCTTTGCCATCTCAAATGGCAGCTTTTGGTATTGCCGGTGGAATACCGAGTGGCATGAAAAAGTTCTTTATGAGCCATCCGCCGCTTGAAGATCGTATTAAGGCTTTAGAAGAAAGTCAGTACTAAAAAGTAATATGTGATTATGAAAAAGCCGCTTAATAAAGCGGCTTTTTTTATGCAGAGAAGTCGAAGTTTATAATTTCGCTTGGTTCTTGGAAGAAGTTGCCTTGTGTAAAGTCAGCCCCAATAGTCCAGAGAACAGACAGGGTGGCAGCATCCTCTACGTGTTTAATAACAGTTTGCTTGTTTAAGCCTCTAGCTACTTCAGCTATTTCTTTTAGATTTTTTTGATCTTCTGTACTGCTAGATAAGTTTTTAGTAAAGTCTTTAGAGAACTTTAAGAAATCAGCGGGAATAATATTAACCAGTTTGAATGGGTCAGGCCCTGTACCAAAGTCGTCAATAGCAAAGCGACAATTAATTGTCTTTAATAAATCTGAGAACATTTGAGCTTGTTTTAAATGACTTAAAACAGCTGTTTCCTTAACTTCAAACACAAGTGATTGAGCTGGAAGTTGTAATTCTTTAATAGAAGTTTGAATCCATTTAAATAAACCGGTATCAGATAATGATCCACTTGTTAATTTAATAAAAAACACGCTGTTTGGTTTGCTATCAAGGAGTGTTTTCAAACGTTTAAATGCTGTCATTAGCACCCAACGGTCAATAATTTTTGTTAAACCGGCACGTTCAGCAGCTGGTAGATATTTCTCTGCAGGAATAGCTTTGCCTTCATCGTCCATCATCTTCATCAGAACTTCGTAATGTTCTTTGTCATTGCCTTCAAGTTTAATCATTGGCTGGAAGAAGAGTTTGAATTTGTTTTGACTTACAGCCAGCTTAATTTGTCGTGCCCATTCGTTGTCAGACTCCTGTTGCGACATCTCATCAGCAGATGGTTTGTAAACTTGCTGTTGCGACGTACCTTTTTCAAGTGCTTCTTCATAAGCCTTGTTAGTACGAGAAACTATTTCGTCAACATCCATGCGTTTATCATCAACTACCGCTATACCAATGCTGCATGACATGTTTATTGAGTTTTTCTGAGTTTGAACAATATGTGACTCTGTAGCATCAATAAGCTTTTGTGCAACTGCTTCTATTTGGCTAAGTTGTTGAAAAGGCACTAAGGCTTTAAAAATATGGCCTTCACTTCTTCCAGAAATGCAGTCTTGAGGCATATTGGCTTTGATGAGCCCGCCCATTTCACTAATAACCTGATCACAGCTCATTAGGCCTAATTGGTTTTGAATTTTATCAAATCCGTCAATACCAATTTGTAATAGCGCGTATTGTTCTGAATCTTTAATGTTGGCAATTTTGCTAGATATAGCTTTAAGGAAGGCTACTCTATTTAGTAGTTTACTTAGTGAGTCAATTTTACTCAGTTCTTCTAATTGTGCTTCTAGTTCTGCTTCGTTAACTGTATTGCTTAAATTCTCACGAAGGATAACTTGTGTGCAGTCTTCACCATCGATACTTGCAGGGCTAAATTCAATTTCAATATCAAATTGTTCACCGTTTTGGTGCTGCAACGTCGCCTTTGTATTTTTTGATGCACTTGGGTTTTGACTTATGTCTCGTAAGATTTTCTTAAAGTCGGCTCTGTTATCTTTTGGGATAAAGCCTATAAGTGACTCACCTTCAAGTTCTTCAAAGTTTTTGTAGCCAAATTTATCTAAATAAGTTGTATTTGCATATATATGCATGCCTTCATGAACATAGGCTATAGCTTCACGAGAGCTGTCCATTAAAGTATGACAGCGAGCATTTAGTTCATCTACTTTAAACTTGCTGGTTAAGTAATCATTCTGCAGTATCACGTGTTGGTGTTCACGCAAAACAACAGCTACTAGGTGATCTAGATTATCTTTGTAAACTAAGTCTCTAGCGCCATGTAAAATTGCAATAGGCGTTTTCATTTCTTCTTCGTTGTTGGCAACTAGAATAATGCCAGCATGTACGCCTACAGTATTGATTTCTTGAATGAGTTGTTCGAAAGCAAGCAGGGGATTGTTTATGTTGAAAATAATAAGGTCAAATTTTTCTTCAATTAAAACTGTTGAAAGGTCTTCAGCTGTTTCAAGTGTAATTGACAGAATCGCAGTGCCACTACTTATTAGAGCCTTGTTGTAAGACTCAGCAACGTTTTTAGATGTTTCAATTATAAGCAGTTTAATTGCATCAGACATTTGTCTTTATTTTTCCATTGTGGCTAAAATTTTATAAGCGATTATTCTTGCATTATTTTAGCTGCATGACCACTATTTATTTCAAATGCCACAATTGTTTACTTGCAGTTTCGGGTAGGTCTCGAACTAGCTTTGGCACTAGGTAACCTGGCAGATGATTTTGTAGGTTTTTATAGAGCGCATCTATATCTGGTTCTGCTTTATTAAAGTGGCTTGTGCCGTTTACTTTGTCCAAGGTGTGTAGGTAATAGGGCATTACATTTATTGAAAATAGTTTTTCACTTAGCCTAGCAAGGCTTTCCAAGTTGTCATTTACACCCGCTAGCAATACAGCTTGGTTTAAAACCGTAATATTTTCGTGCCTAAGTTTTGTTATGGCTTGTTCTACTTCTTGGCTAAGTTCATTGGCGTGATTTGCATGTATAACAAGCACAAATTTGAACCTGTATTGGCTTAATAATGAGCATAAGTCATCGTCTATTCTGCTAGGAAGTACGACAGGTAAGCGGCTATGGATACGTATACGTTTTATATGTTTAATTGGCTCAAGAATATCAAGTAATGAAGCTAGCTTATTATTATCTAGAACTAAAGGGTCTCCACCACTTAAAATAACCTCAGTTATGCTCGAGTCATTCTGAATATATCCTGCTATTTTTGACCATTCTTTGCGGCTAGCACTGCTGCTTTCGTAGGGGTATTCACGCCTGAAGCAATAACGGCAATGAATAGCGCATAAGCCTGTGAGTACTAATAAAACTCTGCCATGGTATTTATGTAGCAAACCCGTGGATTGTGTGGCTGTTTTATCGCCTGTAGGGTCATTGTTAAAGTTAGGGTCTTCTATAAACTCACTGTCTAAAGGTAGGACTTGGCGAAGTAAAGGATCATTTATATCGCCTTTCTTTATACTTTCAGCGTAAGTTTTTGTTACCTTTAAGGGGAATAGCTTGCTGGCTTCTTTGGCTGCCTTGCGAATATTTATGTCGTGTATTTCAACTAAATCCAGTAAAATGTCTGAATCTTTTATTAAATGCTGCATTTCATGCTTCCAGCCGTTTTCCTCAGTTTGTGTCTGGGCTGGTTTTTCATTTAATATGGGAATTACAGACGCTTTTGATTTTTGTATCATGGTGGTTAAGTGTAGCGCTAAGCTATGTATTTGAATAGTTAAATAAACGTGTAGAGATTATGGCAACTTATAGTACAAATGAATTTAAAAACGGCTTAAAACTCATGATGGATAACGCACCATGCAGTATTGTATCAAATGATTTTGTACAGCCGGGTAAAGGTCAGGCTTTTAACCGCGTTAAAATCCGTAATTTAAAGACTGGTCGTGTAGTTGAAAAGACTTTTAAGTCTGGTGAAACGGTTGAGGCTGCAGATGTTATGGATTACGACATGCAGTATTTATATGCTGACGGTGAGTTTTGGCATTTTATGGACCCTGAAAGCTACGAGCAACACGCTGCTGATGCAACTGCTGTTGGTGAGGCTAAAAACTGGTTGCGTGAGCAAGATACTTGCGAAGTGACTTTATGGAACGGTTCGCCTTTGTCAGTTACACCGCCTAACCACGTTGACTTAAAAATTACTGAAACAGACCCAGGTCTAAAAGGTAATACAGCTCAAGGTGGTACTAAGCCAGCTACTTTAGAAACAGGCGCTGTTGTTAGCGTGCCTCTATTTTTAGAAGAGGGGGAGTTAATTCGTGTTGATACCCGAAATGGCGAATACGTTTCTCGTTCTAAAGATTAATATTTATCAAATTTAACTCGCTTTAAGCTATGTTCGACTCTCTAAATTGGCAGCCGCCAACACGCGAACAACTTAAAGCTCAGGCAAACTTATTTAAAGAAATAAGAAGCTATTTTGACAAGCAGGGCGTGCTTGAAGTGAGTACGCCTATTGCCTCAACTGCAACAACACCTGATCCATCCATTCGTTCGCTTAAATCTTATCTTCATAACACCCCTGAAGCTGAAAAACAGCTAGTTTATCTACATACTTCGCCTGAGTTTGCTATGAAGCGTTTGTTAGTGAATGGTAGTGAAGATATTTATCAGCTTTGCTCGGTCTTTCGTGACAGTGATTTTAGTCCTATTCACAATGCCGAGTTTACTATGCTCGAATGGTATCGTTTAGGCTTTAGTCACCATGATTTAATGGACGATTTATTTGCTTTAATCTCCAAGCTTCAGCAAGTATTTCTTGGTTCAATTGAGTTTGAAAGAGTAGATTTAACTTACCGACAATTATTTGAAAAGTATGCGGATTTAAACCCTTTTACTGTTGATGTTAATGATTGTGAGTTGTGGTGTAAAAAGCATAAGCTCTCATATCCAGATTCATTGGAACATGTTGATGAGTTTTTAGATTTAATTTTATCTTTCCATATTCAACCTCAATTTTCAGATAATCAAATTACTTTTGTCTATGACTACCCAGTAAGTCAGGCTTCTTTGGCTAAAGTGCGAAACGAGAAACCTAAAGTGGCATCACGCTTTGAAATGTATTGGGGTAATATGGAGCTAGCTAACGGTTTTCATGAGTTGCAAGATGGGACTGAACAAAGAAAACGTTTTGAAGATGAGAATGCGCAGCGCGATGAAGCTGTGCTTTTAGATGAGAATTTTTTGCAGGACTTAGTTGATTCTGAAAATGGTGGCTTGCCCGATTGCTCGGGCGTAGCTTTGGGTGTGAGTCGTTTGATGTTAAAGCTGGGTATTGCTTAATTTAAGCTTTAGGGTTTTTACACCATAAATCATATTGGTCAGCATGCTCCACTTCGGCCTGAACCAGGTCGCCAGCTTGTAAGTCAAAAGCATTTTCAATAATTACAGAACCATCAATTTCAGGTGCGTCGGCTTTGCTGCGGCCATATGCGCCGTGCTCGTCGGTACCATCAATTAACACTTCAATGGTTTTGCCCACTTTGTCTTGTAGCTTGTCAGCACTAATTGCTTGCTGGTGCTCCATAAATATTTCTAAGCGCTCATCTTTAATGTCTTCGGGTACATGGTCTGGTAATTCGTTTGCTGTGGCACCATCAACCGCAGAATATTTAAAGCAGCCTACGCGGTCTAGTCTGGCTTCCGTTGTCCAGTCGAGTAGTTGTTGGAAGTCTTCATCGGTTTCGCCAGGGAAGCCTACAATAAATGTGCTTCTTAGCGTTATATCAGGGCATATTTCGCGCCATTCATTAATACGCTCTAGAACTTTTACCTGATCACCTGGGCGTTTCATTGCTTTTAGTATGCGTGGGCTTGCATGCTGAAATGGAATGTCTAAATACGGCAAAATTAAGCCTTTTTCCATTAATGGAATGATGTTCTTAACGTGCGGGTAAGGGTAAACATAGTGCAAACGTACCCAAATGCCGAGTTCGCCTAAGGCTTCACAAAGTGACTCCATGTTGGTTTTAATCGGTCGGCCATTCCAAAAGCCTGTACGGAATTTTACGTCTACGCCATAAGCGCTGGTATCTTGCGATACGATGAGTAATTCTTTTACGCCAGCGTCTTTTAAGCGCTGAGCTTCATCAAGTACATCGCCAATAGGGCGGCTAACTAAATCACCACGCATGGATGGGATAATGCAAAATGAACAACGGTGGTTGCAGCCTTCTGATATTTTCAAATAAGCATAATGTCGCGGTGTTAGTTTCACGCCTTGAGGCGGAACTAAGTCAAGAAAGGGATTATGTTCGCTAACAATAGGTGCGTGTTCATGTACGGCTGAAACTACAGACTCATATTGTTGAGGTCCCGTTACGCTTAATACCTGTGGGTGAAGTTCTCGAATCTCTTGGTCTTCAACCACAACCGTTGAAATCCC
>CAYZLE010000027.1:0-10917 GCA_964479305.1 uncultured Gammaproteobacteria bacterium
TTCAGATAATGGTATTAATTTAGATGAGTGTGCAAACATAAGTCGCCAAATTGGTGCTGTTTTAGACGTAGAAGAGGCTATTACAGGAGCCTACAACCTTGAAGTATCTTCACCTGGTGTAGATAGACTGATCTTTAGAGTACAAGATTTTAAGCTTTATATTAACGAAGACGTGAATATTCGCCTTTCTGGGCCATTAAATGGCCGCCGTAAATATAAAGGTAAACTTCTAAGTGTAGATGACAACAATCTAGTGTTACTATTCAATGAAGAAGAGCTTGAAATACCGCTAGATACTATAGATAAAGCTAATTTAATTGGTAAAATACAATCAAAGAAGAAATAACGGTTTACCGTCATTGATCATAGAGTTGGTCGGAGAAAATAATGAGTAAAGAAATTTTAATGGTAGTTGATGCAGTTTCTAATGAGAAATCTGTAGAAAGAGAAGTGATTTTCGAAGCAATGGAAATTGCTCTAGCAACAGCTACGCGTAAGAAGCATAAAGCTGATATTGATGTTCGCGTATCTATTGATCGTGAAACAGGTGAATACCTAACATATCGTCGTTGGTTAGTCCTAGAAGCAGATGCTGAAATGGAAAACCCACAAGCTGAATATACGCTAGAAGGCGCTCAGGCTACCGACGAAACTCTAGAAGCGGGCAGCTACATTGAAGACGAGATTGATTCAGTTGAATTCGGTCGTATTGCCGCTCAAACAGCCAAACAAGTTATCGTACAAAAAGTTCGCGAAGCCGAACGCGGTAAAGTGGTTGATGCATTTAAAGATCGTGTTGGTGAAGTGGTATTTGGTGTTGTTAAACGTATTGAACGTGGCAATGTATACCTAGACTTAGGCGATAACGCAGAAGCATTTATTCCAAAAAGCGAAATGATTCCTCGTGAATCCGTTCGTGCAGGTGACCGTATTCGTGGTTACTTATATGAAGTACGTTCTGAACTACGTGGTCCACAATTATTTGTTTCACGTTCAGACAGCCGTTTCTTATTAGAACTATTCAAAATCGAAGTACCTGAAATTAACCAAGGCACTATTGATTTACTTGGCGCAGCGCGTGACCCTGGTCTACGTGCAAAAATCGCTGTTCGTTCTAACGACGAGCGTTTAGATCCAGTAGGTGCTTGTGTTGGTATGCGTGGTCAACGTGTTCAATCAGTATCAAATGAACTGGCCGGCGAACGTATTGATATTATTCTTTGGGATGAAAACCCAGCGCAATACGTAATTAACGCCATGTCTCCTGCTGAAGTATTATCTATCGTTATAGATGAAGATTCAGAGTCTATGGATATTGCAGTAGCTGAAGAAAAATTATCACAAGCAATTGGCCGTGGCGGTCAAAACGTACGTTTAGCTAGCGAATTAACAAGCTGGAAATTAAATGTAATGGATGAAGCAGCAGCTAGCGAAAAAGGCAATGCCGAAGCGCGCGAGCTTGTTGAATTATTCATGAAGAGCTTAGATGTTGATGAAGAAGTTGCTGTTATTTTAGTTCAAGAAGGCTTCTCAAGCATCGATGAAGTTGCTTATGTTCCTACGCCAGAGTTATTGGCAATTGAAGAGTTTGACGAAGATATCGTTGAAGAGCTTCGAGGTCGTGCTCGTGATGCGCTGTTAACTAAAGCGATTGCAAAAGAAGAAGAAATTGGCGATGCAAAGCCAGATGAAACATTATTGTCTATGGAAACTATGTCTGAGCCATTAGCATTTACGCTAGCAGGCCAAGGTATTGTAACTATGGAAGATTTAGCTGAACAGTCTGTAGATGAATTAATCGAAATTGATTCTATTGATGCTGAAAGAGCAGCTGAATTAATTATGATTGCGCGTAAGCCGTGGTTTGAAGAAGCTGAAGGTTCAGCGTAAATCGAAGTAAGAAATTTGAGGTAAAAAATGACAGATGTTACTGTAAAACAATTAGCTGAAGTGGTGGGAACACCCGTCGATAAATTGCTTGAGCAATTTAAAGATGCTGGTATTCCAAAAAAAGGTGCTTCCGATGCAGTAAGCGATGAGGAGAAGATGCGTCTGCTTGAATCTCTTCGTGAAAGTCATGGTAAAGAGGCTTCAACAAAATCTAAAGTGACTTTAAAGCGTAAGTCAGTGAGTGAACTGAAAGTCGCTGGTGGCGCAACGGCCCGAGGCCGTACCGCTGCACCATCTAAAACAGTGAGTGTAGAAGTGCGTAAAAAACGTACTTACGTTAGACGTTCAGATGTTGTAGAAGAAGAGCAACGTAAGCAAGACGAACTGAATAAAGAGCGTGAAGCTCGTGAAGCAGCAGAAAAAGCGCAAGAAGAAAATCGTAAGGCGCAAGAAGAAGCTTTAAAAGCGGAAGCGGATAAACTTGAAAAAGAAAAGCGCGAAGCTGAAGAAAAGCGTGAAATAGAAGCGCGCCAAGCGGAAGAACTAAAGCGTCAAGAAGAAGAACGCAAAAAGGCAGATGAAGCTAAAGCTGAAAAAGCTAAGCAAGTAGCCGCTAAGAAGCCTGCTGCAACTACTGAGAATAAAAAGTCATCTCGCTATGGCCGTAAAGAACTTCATGTAGACAAAGCTGGTGCTAAAGGCAAAGGCCGACGTAACAAGTTTAATAAGAGAGTTGTTACACAAAAAGCATTGAGCAGCGAACCATCTAAACATGGTTTTGAAAAGCCTGTTGCACCTGTAATTAAAGAAGTGACTATCCCTGAAAACATTACTGTTTCAGAGCTCGCTCAAGCAATGGCTGTTAAAGGTGGTGAAGTAGTTAAAGTAATGTTTGGTATGGGCGTTATGGCGACTATTAACCAAACACTTGACCAAGATACAGCAGTATTAGTTGTTGAAGAAATGGGTCATACAGCGATTACAAGAAGCTCAGACGACGAACAAAAAGATTTGAAGTTAGATGTAGAGCATGAAGGTGAGTTAGTAACTCGTCCTCCAGTTGTTACGGTTATGGGTCACGTAGATCACGGTAAAACATCACTTCTAGATTACATTAGAAACAGTAAAGTAACGACTGGCGAAGCCGGTGGTATTACTCAGCACATTGGTGCTTACCATGTTGAAACACCAAAAGGTGTTATCTCATTTATTGATACTCCAGGACATGCCGCCTTTACGGGTATGCGTGCTCGTGGTGCTCAGTCTACAGATATTGTTATTCTCGTTGTAGCAGCTGATGATGGTGTTATGCCACAAACAATCGAAGCTATTCAGCATGCTAAAGCTGCTGAAGTGCCAATTATTGTTGCTGTTAACAAAATGGATAAGCCAGAAGCTGACCCTGATCGTGTTAAAAATGAATTAACAGCTCACGAAATCGTTTCAGAAGAATGGGGCGGTGATAATATTTTTGTAAATGTATCTGCGCTTAAAGGCGAAGGTATTGAAGCATTATTAGATGCTATTTCTTTACAAGCAGAATTCTTAGAGCTAACAGCTCCAAATGAAGGCCCTGCAACAGGTGTTGTATTGGAGTCTAGCCTTGATAAAGGCCGCGGTCCTGTAGCAACTGTACTTGTTCAAGCCGGTGCTTTGCATAAAGGTGACATGATTTTATGTGGTAAAGAATTTGGTCGTGTACGTGCAATGTTTGACGAAGATGGTAAGCAAGTTACACAAGCTGGCCCATCAATTCCAGTTGTTGTGCTGGGCTTGTCGGGTACACCTAATGCGGGTGACGATATGGTTGCTGCTACCGACGAAGGCAAGGTTCGTGAAATTGCTCAACGTCGCCAACAGCTTCACCGTGATCAAAAGCTTGCATCGCAAGCGGCTGCTAAAATGGAAGATGCTTTTGCTCAAATGCAAGATGACCAAATTAGTACCACTCAAGTATTAATTAAGGCTGATGTACAAGGTACATCAGAAGCGATTAAAGACGCATTAAACAAACTATCAACTGACGAAGTTCGCGTAAAAGTTATCGCTACTTCGGTTGGTGGTATTACTGAGTCAGATGTGAATTTAGCGATGGCTTCAGATGCGACTATCATTGCCTTCAACGTACGTGCTGATGCATCTGCACGTCGTTTGATTGAAGAAACAGAAACGAAAGTTGGCTATTACAATATTATCTATAACGTAATTGACGATATTAGTAATATTATGTCGGGCATGTTGAAACCTGAAGTTCGTGAAGAGTTTATTGGTTTGGCAGAAGTGCGCGATGTATTTAAGTCATCTCAATTTGGTGCGGTTGCGGGTTCATTGGTAGTAGACGGCGTTATCCGTAAAGATAGCCCAATACGTGTACTACGCGACAACGTTGTAATTTACGAAGGTGAATTAGAGTCTCTAAGACGCTTTAAAGACGATGTTAAAGAAGTTAAGTCTGGTGTTGAGTGTGGTATTGCCGTACGTAACTACAACGACGTTAAGCCAGGCGATCAAGTTGAAGTATTCGAACGTACAGAAGTAGAACGTACAATCGATGGCTAAAGACTATCCACGCCATGTGCGCATTGGTGATCAGCTACAGCGAGAGCTAGCTGAACTAGTGCGTACATATATAAAAGATGTACGCATATCTTCACCACCTACTATTTCAGCGGTTGAGGTTAACTCTGACCTTGGCGCAGCAGTTATCTATGTGAATACATTATTTGATGATCCTGAAGAGGTGAGTCATATCTTGAATGAATATGCGGGTAGGCTGCGTGGGCAATTAGGTAAGCGTTTAAAAATTCGCGCTATTCCTACTTTGCATTTTAAATACGACAATGTTCAAGAAGAAGCGGTTGCTATTACATCGCTTATCAATAAAGCGGTTAAGCAAGACAAGGAAAACCCGCTTTACTCAGAGAACCAGTCAGATCAGCAGTCAGAGCAGCAGGCTGATTCAACAGAAGAAAACGATAACGACAGGGCCGACAAGGCTTAGGTCTAATGGGTCGTCGTAAAAAGGGTTTGCCAATCAATGGCATTTTACTACTCAATAAGCCACTTGGTTTATCCTCTAACAAAGCGCTTCAACAAACAAAACATCTTTATCAGGCTCAAAAGGCGGGTCATACAGGCAGTTTAGATCCACTAGCTACCGGTATGCTGCCAATTTGTTTTGGTGAAGCAACCAAAGTCTGCGCGCATCTTCTCGATTCAAATAAAGCTTATCGTGCTGAAATCACACTTGGCATTAAAACCTCTACAGAAGATGGCGAAGGTGAAATTACTCACCAGCAAATTGTTCCTGAATATAGCCAAGAAAAAATTGACGAAGTATTAGCGCAATTCAAAGGTGAAATATCTCAAGTGCCGCCAATGCACTCTGCCTTATGGCATGAAGGTAAGCGCTTGTATGAAATAGCGCGGGCGGGTGAGGTGGTTGATATTAAGCCTCGCCAAGTGACTATTTTAAGCTTGGAGCAAGAAGGCCCAATTGTAGATAACAAGTTAACAATTAAGGTTGAATGTACCAAAGGTACGTATATTCGCTCTTTATCACGCGATATTGGCGAAGTATTTGGTTGTGGTGCTTATATGAGCGCTTTAGATCGTTTACATGTTGACCCTTTTAAAGACTTGGTGACTTATAGTTTAGAAAGCCTTGAGGGTGAAGGGTTTGATTTACAGAGTATTTTGATACCTGTAGATTATGCTTTGCAAAAATACTCTGCATGTATGCTGACGCCAGAAGAGTCAGATGATATTTTCATGGGCCGTAAAATTGTCACTAAGAATAAAGCTAATTTAGCCTTAGAAGCCAGTGAAACTGTACGTTTATATAGACAAAAAAGTCCTGGAAGTCCTGGGAGCGAAGAAAAACCACAATTTTTGGGCCTGGGTAATTACGAAGGTGAGGGCCTTGTATCACCTAAAAGGCTTATGCACTTAGTGTAAATGGCTTATAAACTCTTTTAAGCCCCTTTTTTCTTAAAAAACAGCACTTTATCTTATATTTAGCTGTACATCACCTAGCTAACTGGTATCATTGCGTCCTTTATAACTCAGCAGAAATCGGAGAAACTTATGTCTTTATCTAACGAAGAAAAGGCTCAGGTAATCAAAGAATATGCGCGTACTGGATCCGATACCGGTTCGCCTGAAGTGCAAATTGCACTATTGACTACCAATATACTTAAATTAAGCGATCACTTTGGTGATCACAAGAAAGACCACCACTCACGTCGTGGCTTACTACGCATGGTAAATCAGCGTCGTAAATTATTGGATTACTTAAAAGGAAAAGACGTAGCGCGTTATCAAGACTTGATTAAGCGTTTAGGTTTACGTCGATAACACTCATTATGGGCGCATGCCCATTCCTAACTACGGCGGCAGGGGTCGCCGTAGTCCTCAACATAAAAGGTGATAGCCTGTGACAGTTTTTAATACTCAATTTGAATTTGGTGGACGCACCGTATACATCGAGACTGGTGAAGTAGCCCGTCAAGCCGATGGTGCTGTAATTATTGATATGGACGGTACAACTTTACTTGTATCTGCCGTAACAAAAAAAGAATGTGACCCAAACCAAGGATTCTTTCCTTTAACGGTTAACTATCAAGAAAAAACATATGCTGCTGGTAAAATTCCAGGTGGCTTCTTCAAGCGCGAAGGTCGTCCAAACGAAAAAGAAACATTAACATGTCGTTTAATTGATCGTCCTATCCGCCCATTATTCCCTAAGGGTTTTAAAAACGAAATCCAAATTATTGCTACGGTAATATCTATGAATCCTGAAGTGGATCCTGATATTCCAGCTATCCTAGGTGCTTCTGCAGCCTTGTCTTTAACTGGTGCGCCTTTCGAAGGTCCAGTTGGTGCGGCTCGTGTAGGTTACAAAGATGGTGAATACTTATTAAACCCAAGCTATAGCGATTTAGAAACATCAGCTCTAGATTTAGTGGTTGCTGGTACAGATGAAGCGGTATTAATGGTTGAATCTGAAGCTGAAATTCTTTCAGAAGACGTAATGCTTGGTGCTGTTATGTTCGGCCACGAGCAACTTCAAGTTGCAGTAAATGCAATTAAAGAGTTTGCAGCGAAAGCTGGCAAGCCGTCTTGGAACTGGGAAGCCCCAGCTGAAGATACAGATTTAAGCTCTGCGGTTAAAGATGCTTCAGAAGCTGATTTAGTAGCGGCTTATCAAATTGCTGACAAAATGGATCGTCAAGATGCAGTAGGTACAGCAAAAGATAAAGTAGTTGAAGCACTAGCTTCTGACGAAGAAGATGCTAAATGGTCTGCAGATGATGTTAAAGGTGCATTTGCATCTTTAGAAAAGAGCACAGTACGCAGTCGCATTATTGCTGGCGAAAAACGTATTGATGGTCGTGACACAACTACAGTTCGTCCTTTAAATATTAAAGTTGGCGTACTGCCAAGAACTCACGGTTCATCACTATTTACTCGTGGTGAAACTCAAGCGATTGTTGTGACTACTCTAGGTACACAACGTGATGCACAAATTATCGATGCGCTAGAAGGCGAGAAGAAAGATGCATTTATGCTGCATTACAACTTCCCTCCATTCTGCGTAGGTGAAACTGGCTTTGTTGGTTCACCTAAGCGTCGTGAAATTGGTCACGGTCGTTTAGCTAAGCGTGGTGTATTAGGTGTAATGCCTTCGCAAGAAGAATTCCCTTACACAATTCGTGTAGTGTCTGAAATTACTGAATCAAACGGTTCAAGTTCAATGGCTTCGGTTTGTGGTACAAGCTTGTCGCTAATGGACGCAGGTGTTCCTATTAAAGCGCCAGTTGCTGGTATTGCAATGGGCTTAATCAAAGATGATAACGGCTTTGCGGTTCTTACAGATATCTTAGGTGACGAAGATCACTTAGGTGATATGGACTTTAAAGTTGCGGGTAGTGAAGAAGGTATTACTGCTCTGCAAATGGATATCAAGATTCAAGGTATCACTAAAGACATTATGCAAGCGGCTTTAGATCAAGCTAAAGATGCTCGTTTAAACATCTTAGGTCAAATGAATGAAGTCATTAGCTCAGGCCGTGAAGAAGTATCTAACTTTGCGCCTCGCTTCAGCAAAATGAAAATTCATCCTGACAAAATTCGTGATGTTATCGGTAAGGGCGGTGCGGTTATTCGTGCGCTTACTGAAGAAACAGGTGCAACAATCGATATCACTGATGATGGTGAAATCACTATTGCAGCAACTAGTGGCGAAGCAGCTAATGCAGCTACAGCACGTATTAAAGAAATCACTGCTGATATTGAAGTGGGTAAGATTTACGACGGTACAGTTAGCAAAATTATGGACTTCGGTGCATTTGTTAACGTATTACCAGGTAAAGATGGTCTAGTTCACGTTTCTCAAATCGCTCATGAGCGCGTTGAGAATGTTTCTGACCACCTTTCAGAAGGTGACAAGGTTCAAGTTAAATGCTTAGAGATTGATAAGCAGGGCCGTGTACGTTTAAGTATTAAAGTACTTATCGAGAAAGAAGGTGAGGAATCATCTGAAAGTTAAGTTAATACTTAATTACTCTCAAAAAAAGGCCTCTTTATGAGGCCTTTTTTATTGCGTGTGAATAATGGTGAGTACTATCTGGTGTAGCGTTTTGCAAAGCTTAATTTGCAAACTATAAGTAGTTCAGAGATAGATAAGCGTTTCAAGGCTGGCTGAGTAAGCACAGCTAGTTGAAGGCAAGTTACTATGACTTAAGTAAACTTGCTGGAGGTGTGTAGTCTCTTAAGAATTCATTCTCAATGATTTCAGCGCTAACAGGTCTTGAGTATAAATAGCCTTGTCCTGCATCACAGAAGCGTTCAGTTAGTGCAAAGGCAACTTCGATGTTATCAATACCTTCGGCAACTACTTTCATACCCAGTTTATGAGCAACTTGAATGGTTGTAGATACGATAATTTCATCTTCATCATTGTTTAGCATGCCAAAGATAAAGCTTTTATCAATTTTTAATGTATTGAACGGTAATGATCTTAGGTTGTTGAAACCAGAATAACCAATACCAAAATCATCAATAGCTAGGCTAATGCCCATTTTGCTTAAACGGTTTAATACGACCTTGGTTGATTTAGAGTCATCAATTACGACGTTTTCTGTCACTTCAAGCTCAATCAGGTTGGCAGGAACATCGTATTTCTTGAGGAGTAGGCCGATTCGCTTAGGAAATTCTACGTCTGTTAAATCTTTGGCTGAAATATTAACCGCTAGCTGGATGCTTTTGCCCGCTTTATGCCATATGCCCGCTTGTTCAATTGATTTTTCTATAATGTAAGTAGTCAGTTTAGATATGAAGTTATATTCTTCAGCGATTGAGATAAACTCATCTGGCCTTATTCGACCAATCTCAGGGTGGTCCATACGAGTCAGTACTTCTAGGCTTTGTATATTGCCTGTAGATAGGTTCATTTTAGGCTGATACCTAATATATAAGCCTAAGTTATTAGCGCTGCTGAACTTTGATATGGCTTTCTTAATTTCAATTTTACGTGCGCTATACGATGTTTTATCTTCGTGGTAAATTTCATACTCTTCTTGAGATTGTTGCGCAGATCTACTTGCATCAAGTGCTTGCGACACATATTCGTCACTAGTGTATCTTTCGGCAATAAATATTGAAGCACCAATACGAACTCTAAGATTGATTCGATCATTCTTAAGTTTGTATGACTTGTTTAACTTTGAAGATAGTAAAGAGCAGGTTTTTTCTATTTTTTCTCTACTTACATTTTTCAAAATAACAGCGAATTCATCGTTACCTGTTTTTGCTATAAGCTCACTTTTATTTATATTATCCAGCAGAGTTTTGGTAACAGTCTTTAGAATAAGGTCGCCTACTGACTGGCCATGGCTATAATTAATGTTTTTAAAGTCATTAATATTAACAATGATTAGTGCGTAATCATTTTCTAACTGGTTACAATCAAGCGTACATTTTAGTAGTTTACTATTAAATGAAATCCTATTAGGTAAGCCAGTTAATGAGTCAATTTGTAAAGTTGTAGAAACGGTTTCAAGCGTCTGCTTTGAATCTGTTCGGTTTATACTTAAGAAATCGTTGATTTTATTGAACTCAATAAAGTCCGATTTATAATTACCGCTAAAGCTATTGTAGTTATCTAAAGTGTTGTTAATATTTTCGACAGGCTTAATATAATTCTTTAAAAAACGACTTATAAAATAGTTTGCGACAATGCAAGAAAGGACAAAAGACAGAAAAGCGGCGGCGATTAAAATCTGTTTATTATCAAAAAATGGAGAAATAAAGTATATTCCTGCAAAGATAGTGGCAGCCAAAATGAAATTTATTATGTAAATAAGTTTCTTGGATTTGTTAATGGTATTTCTAAGAGTCTTTTCTATCATGTTGGTATTATAGAATATTTTATAAATTAATCACAGATATCAAGACCATTTTTAACATCTTTTCAGCTATGTTTTTCTAATAAACTGATAATTCTTTCTTCTGACCAGTACTTTATGTGAAATAGCTTACTTGTATAGATAAAACCGACATGACCACCTTGTTCACTCAATTCTATACTGACCTTGTCGGATAGTTCCTTGTTACTTGGTATAGAGCTACTATTCATGAAAGGGTCATCTTTAGCATGGAGTATTGTTAGTTCTGTATTAATACTATTTAATAACTGTCTTGGACTACATTGTTCATAGTAATCTAAACCGCTTTTATAGCCCCCAATTTTAGCTGTATATTCGTGGTCAAATGTTAAAAAGTCATTACAAGACATGAGCTTGTTCAGATTTAGCTTTTTAATCCCTGGTAGGTCTTTTTTTAATTTCACCTTATTAATCATGCGCTTTAACAAGAAACGTCGGTAAACTTTCGCGAAACCCTTGTTTAAGGTATCGGCACTTTCCTTTAATAGAAAGGGAGGCGATATAACGCAGGCAAAATCAGGCTGGAGTTTTTCTGGCAGCTTGGCTAGACAGTGCAAGGTGATGCTGCCTCCTAGGGAGT
>CAYZLE010000028.1:0-10906 GCA_964479305.1 uncultured Gammaproteobacteria bacterium
TAGCACGTCGCTCTACACAAACGGCTATGTACCATGTGCTACATGCCTTAGTGCGTTGGTTATCACCGATTTTATCTTTCACTGCTGATGAAGTTTGGCAAGTGATGCCTCATGCGAGCGACAAGCCGGGTGAGTTGTTCACTGCTACTTGGTATGACGGTTTATTTGAGCTTGATGAAAGCCAGCCAATGAATAATGCCTTCTGGAAAAACCAAGAAGCCGTTCGCGCTATTGTGTCTAAAGAGCTAGAAGCACTTCGCGCTGATGGCGAAATTGGTTCGTCGTTAAATGCGAATGTGACCTTACAAGTGAGCGAAGACCTAAAGTCTCAGTTAGATAGCTTAGGCGAAGAACTACGCTTTGTTTTAATTACTTCAGATGTAAAAGTAGAACTACTTGCTAAAGCTGATGAGGCTAAAGCGACTGAATTAGATAATGGCCAACTGATGTTAGTTGTGGCTAGTAAAGCAGAAGCGTCTAAGTGCGAGCGTTGCTGGCATCACCGTGAAGACGTAGGTGAGCATGAAGGACATGAAACAATATGTGGACGTTGCGTAGATAATATTGAAGGTGAAGGCGAGGTAAGACAGTATGCTTAAGCAACACCTGCAAGGCTGGAAAGATCAGAACTATATCGCAGTTTCAATCGTTGTATTGTCAGTAATTGCCGACCAAATTACTAAAAACATGGCTGAAAACATGTTGAGCTTGTACGAAGCTGTGCGAGTAATGCCATTATTTAACTTAACCCTAGCTTATAACGAAGGCGCAGCTTTTAGCTTTTTAAGTGAAGCGGGTGGCTGGCAGCGTTGGTTCTTTGTTATTTTGTCATCGCTCGTGAGTGTTGGTTTAGTGTTTATGATTGGCCGCTGTCATGACTATGAAAAAATAACCCGTATTAGCCTAGCTTTAGTTTTAGGCGGTGCTATCGGTAATTTAATTGACCGTGCTTTATACGGCAAAGTAATCGACTTTCTAGATTTTTACTATGGTGCAAGTCACTTCCCTACATTTAATATTGCAGATTGCTGCATTACTTTGGGCGCGATAGGTTTATTGTATTTAACCTTTAACGAAGAAAAACCACCAAGGGGTTTAAATAAGTAATGGAAATCACTTTAGCTAGTCCTCGTGGGTTTTGTGCTGGTGTTGATCGCGCAATTGATATTGTAGAGCGCGCTATTACGCTATTTGGTGCGCCAATCTATGTGCGTCACGAAGTTGTACATAATAAGTTTGTTGTAGGCGGTTTGCGTGATAAGGGCGCCATATTTGTAGATGAACTAGATGATGTGCCTGACAATAACACCGTAATTTTTAGTGCCCATGGTGTCTCGCTTGCTGTTCAGGAAGAGGCTAAAAGTCGTGATTTACAAGTTTTTGATGCAACCTGTCCTTTAGTCACTAAAGTGCATATGGAAGTGGCTAAATATAGCCAAGAAGATAAAGAAGTCGTTTTTATTGGCCATGCAGGTCATCCAGAAGTTGAAGGCACAATGGGCCAGTATCAGCAAAAAACAAACGGCAAAGGCCGTATGTATTTAGTTGAAAGCCCTCAAGATGTGATGAATATGGACGTGGTTGATGAGAACAACTTGGCCTTTGTTACTCAAACCACTTTGTCGGTTGATGATACCGCTCAGGTTATAGAAGCCTTAAATAAACGTTTCCCAAGCATTGTTGGTCCTCGTAAAGATGATATTTGCTATGCAACACAAAATCGCCAAGATGCCGTTAAAGAGCTAACCGAGTTTTGCGATATTTTGTTTATAGTGGGCTCGCAAAATAGCTCTAACTCAAATCGTTTACGTGAAATAGCCGACCTAAAAAATATTGATGCCTACCTCATTGATGATGTTGAAGATATTGATCCGGCTTGGCTTGAAGGTAAGCAGCATGTAGGTTTAAGTGCTGGCGCATCAGCGCCAGAAGTATTGGTTCAAGGTGTACTTAATTACCTGAAAGGCATTCATAGCGGCGTTATGTCGAGTAAAACTATCTACAAAGAAGAAAAAGTCGAGTTTGTCCTTCCCAAGGCGCTTAGATAAGTAAAATCAAAAATGGTTAAATTTTAACCAGTCCAAAAGCGTCAAGGGTTTACATTCTGTTGACTTCGACCGCTTATCAGTCAATTCAAATACCATGTCGGTTAGCCCGTGCTTTTTGACAACACGGGTGTAAGAATGCCTGCATGAAAAAATTATCTTTCAAACAGCAAGGTTTCTCATTAATAGAACTACTCGTAGTAGTTGTCATTATTGGTATTGGTACTGCCATTGGTGTGCCAAGCTATCAAGCCTACATTCAAGATAGAACAATGACAGCAAAGACCAATGAGTTTATTACTACGTTGTCTCTTGCAAGAACTGAAGCTAGACGTGCAGGATCACCTATTTCTATCGTTGCTAATGGGGCCGACTGGTCAGCAGGCTGGCGCATGGGTAATGACCTTGATAATAATAATGCTATATCCAATGGCGAACTAATTCGTGTGTACGATGGTGTCACTAGCGATATGAGCATGACAACCGCAAACAATATTCAAAGAATCGTATTTGACCGTCGTGGTTTTATTGTTGTGCCAGCAGCACAAATTATCATGACTGTTTGTGATGGGCGCACAGCAGAAGATGGCCGACAAGTTTTATTAAATATTACAGGTCGCGCAGACCTTAACCCTACTTTTACTTGTAGCTAAATTACACTTAGTGAAAACATATGGAATTGCCAATTCAATGAAAATTAACAAAAAACAAAATGGTTTTACTTTATTAGAAGTATTAATTGCAATGCTTGTTTTGTCTATTGGTCTATTAGGCATAGCTGGCCTACAAGCATCAAGCTTACAATATAGTTTAGATGCATCTAGCCGTGCACAAGTAACAGTAATGGCCGAAGACATCATCTCTAAAATGAGAATGCAGGCTAACAAAACAAATGATGCAGGTGTTCCAGCCTTAATCAACTCTTACACGGCGGTTGCTAATGGCGTATGCGACCCTTTAATTGCTGGTGTAACTGCAGAATTAAACTGCTGGCACAGCAACGTCAACACTACACTTTTAGGTGGAGCGGCAACTATTGCTGCGCCAGGTGGTCGAAACGTAGTAGTAACAATCTCTTGGAATGAAAGAGGTGTTAGAGCCTATAGTAATGATCAGGCACAAGCTAATGACGATGTGCAAGTTAATGGCAATACAGTGAGCACTCTTCGAGAAGGTACACGCTTTTTTACTTTAACGGCAACACTCTAACGGTATTAGAAAATGATAGCGATAAAGCATAAACAAAAAGGTTTTAGTTTATTAGAATTAATGGTTACCTTGTTAATCAGTAGTATTCTATTAGCTGGAACATTGAGTGTATTGACTAACAACTTTAGTATTTTTAGATCTAACGATCGCTTTTCAAAAATTAATGAAAATGCCACAACAGCCATCAGTTTTATGACCAGTGACTTAGACATGGTTGGTTTTAAAGGCTGCGGCTCATCTGTAGTGACAAATGTGCCAGCAGGCAACCCTGGGGACTTACTTGAAATAGTTGCTGGCGGTTTGCTTGGTGATGAGCTTATGTCTCTTGACGGTTTAGATAATTCAACAAACAGATGGACACGTTTTAATTCAAATCAATTGTCAGCCAGTATAGCTGCTGGTACCGATGCGATTACAATTCGAAAACTACGTAATTTTGGTGCGTCTATTACCGCTGATATGGCGAATCCAAATGCAGCTATTACTGCGGATACAAGTACTCTTCAAGTTCAGGCAAACGATATTGTCGCTATTTACGATTGTACGGATTTAGACATAGTGACTGTAACGGGTGTTGGCGCAAACTCTATAAGTCATGCTGGTTTAAGCAAGGCTTATGCCTCTACAGGTATTAGTTCTCTACAGTCAGGCAGAGTAACAAGAGTTGACCCAGTTCGTTATTTTATTGGTGTTGATGCTACTGGCCAGCGTGGTTTGTGGCGAGAAGCCTTTATTAATAATGCTGTGGTTCAACAAGAGTTGATTAAAGGCGTAGAAGATATGCAAATACTATATGGCATTACCGATGCCACAAGTGACACTAAAGTGCCTTTAATTTATGTAAGAGCCGATGAAATTGCCGGCAACCAGTGGCGCAGAGTCGTGAGTGCAAAAATAGCTATGCTAGTAACATCTAATTATTTATCTGCAGGTGGTGATGCAGACCGTTTTACTAACGAAGACGGTGAAAACTACATAAATAACAATACATATAATTTACTTGATGTGACAGTTGGTCCTTTTGGCGACCAAACGCTGAGACAAGTTGTATCAACCGAAGTTTTCTTTAGAAATCAACAGTTTGAATTGTAATGAATAAAATAAAACAAACAGGCGCAGCCTTAATTACTTCTCTGGTTATTTTAGTTATTTTAACTTTGCTAGGTATAACCGCAATGAAGTCTTCAACAACGCAAGAGCTTATTGTGGGTAATTTACAAGAGTCATTAATTAGCCAAGATTGTGCTAATACACTAGCACGACAAGTACAGGCGGCCTTAGTGTCAGGCACGGCTAGAACAGCTGGTAACCCTGTTGACCGTAATGGTAATACGCCTCTACAGCCTCTAACGGGTGTGGCAGCAGTTGCTTGTTCTAATATAACGAATCCCTCATTTCAGTATACGGGGCAACGCATTATTCCGGGAAGTATTAACAGCTGCTTAGCGAATATGTATGAAGTAACAGCACAAGTGAATGGAACAAATGCAGCAACACAAGCTGAAAGAACAATTACATTGGCATTAGGTTTAAATCCTGCATTTTGCAATTAAAAAATACGTATAAATCAACAAATGGTTTTGGTGAAAATATGAAAAAGTTTATGAAAAAAATACTGCTTTCAGTCTCAATGATGAGCGTAATTATTTTATCGGTTAATGTCTCTGCGGATGACACCGATATTTTCTTGGCAGTTACTCCAGACTCAAACAAAGCCAAACCAAATGTTTTATATATTATTGATACCTCGGGCTCAATGGGTTGGGCCATTGGCGGTGGTGATTCAACTATTCGTATGACTGCCATGCGAGAAGCTATGACAGAAATCATCGGTACTTCCAATGATATGAATGTTGGTTTAATGACATTTAATGGTAATGGTGGACCAGTACGCCTACCGGTTACGGACCTTGACCAAAGCACACAACAAAACCCTAATGCATTTCAAGTAGTTTCTAATATTGCACAAAGCTCTGATGACGCCCAAGAAGTAAACGATGCTTCTGCAGCAAATAACGGCGCATTAGACATAACAAATAATAATATTTTCTTATCAGCGCAGCCAGGTGGTACTGGCGGTGGCGGCGGCGTAACTGGTGCGCAAACAATTACTATACCCATTGCAGATAGAGCTGATGATATTAATGAAAGAATAGATAATGGTCAGCAAGCAAACCCTGGCCGAAACAGTCAAATTTTACAGATGCGTACAACGCGACACTCGGCGCTTCGTTTTCAAAATGTAAATATTCCGCCGGGTTCACTTATTACCCAAGCTAACTTACGTTTAGTTTCTGGAGATAATACTAATAGGTCTGCAGCAGGTTTTATAAGAGGTGACACAGGCGGCGTTACAGGGAACTCAGAGTCATTAGTGGGTACTAATGAATTAAGGGATCGTAATTTAAATAACCGTACTAATGCTAGTTCAGGCTGGAATATTTCTGGCACACCCGATAATACGCCTATTAACACAGCTGACCTTAGCACCATTGTGCAAGAAATTATTGATAACCCTGCTTGGCAAGCTAATAATGCCTTAAGCTTTTTAATTGAAACAACACTTTCAATACGCGGTGACGGTGCGAATAGACCGTATAGGTTTTATGCTAAGCACAATAATACGCCCGCTGCTGATGAACCTCGCTTAACTGTTCAGTTCCAGCCACCCGCTTTAACTGCTACACCTGCTGCCAATACTGTTACTGGTTTACGTTTCCAAGATATTCGTATTCCACAAGGCGCAACTATCACCAATGCTTATATTTCAGTAGAGGCCTCTGCAGGGAGTGCTGCCCCAGTAGATATTACGATTAGAGCTGAGCAAAATGTTAATCCGCCAACGTATTCGGCTGCTAACGATATAAGTTCACGAGTGACAACCTCAGCAAGTGCAAATTGGAATTTGCCAGCATCGGAGCCATGGCAAGGTAATCAACGCTATCAATCGCCGGATATTTCAAATGTTATTCAGGCTGTGGTTAACCAAAACGCCTGGTGTGGCGGTAATGCACTAGCTATACAGTTATCAGACACTGGCCCAGTAAACGCTAGGCGTTTCCTCTCATTTGACGGATCTATACTTCCTCCAAACAATGCACCAAGACTACACGTTCAGTATGACGTAGCAGGTATTAGTGAAAGTGAAACAGGCTGTACTTTAAAAAGTTTTACTAAGCGTATTGTTAACGATGCTCACGATGCTAGACAACAAAATGGTAATGGTCGCACTAATTTAAATGACGGTGGTTTAGCACTTGGTCAATCACGAATTGGTGTACGTTTTACTGGTATGAATATACCGAACCAAGCGAGAATCACAAATGCTTCTTTACAGTTTGTGAGCCAAGGTGATTCAGCAGGAACTACAACAACAATTTATGGGCACGATATAGATGATTCTCCTGCTTTTGTTGCGGGCACAATTAATGAGATTAGCGACAGAATTCCAGGGGCAGCAACAGCAGCATCAGTATCATGGTCTATACCAGCCGCTAATCGTGATCAAGCTTTAAATACACCTGATCTTTCGGCTCTAATACAAGAAGTTGTAAACAGAGGTGATTGGGCTGAAAGAAATACACTAGGCTTTATGCTTGATATCGGCACGGGTCGTCATGATATGTTTTCAGCAGACTCACAAGTTACCTTTGCGCCATTATTGACAGTTGATGCGCAGGTAAATCTAAATGCAAGCTCTATTGAAGGCCCAACTTTTAGAGATACCTTATTAGCCGAAGTTAATGCTTTAGTGCCAACTGGTGGAACACCTATTACAGATACACTGTATGAAGGTATTCAGTACTTACGAGGCGGGCCCGTTAAATGGGGCCTAACAAGAAACTACGTAGGTAGGGATGGTCGTGTAAGTCACCCAAGTACTTATGCTGGTGCAACAGGCGTGACTAGAGCATCTGCTTGTACAGATGCTAATTTAAGCCACTCGAGTTGTGCAAGTGAGTCTATACAAGGTACGCCTAATTACGTCTCTCCAATTACTACAGATGATGATCAATCGAATATTTGTGGTAATCCACCTAAAAATTATATTATTGCGATTACTGATGGTGCGCAAAACTCATTTAGTGGAAGAGCAGATATTGAAAACTTAACAGGTGGCAATTGTTCTTCTGATTCTGTAAATTCTAATTCAAATTGTGGTTTCTTATTAGCCGATTACTTAGCTGCAGATGGCACAGACTTGTCAACAGGTGCAGCAGATACACCTGGGTCAAGTGATGTTTTGGGTGACCAAACAGCTATCATTCACACGGTTGGCTTTACTACGGGTGCTTCACCTTGGTATATGGGCGGTCTAGCGTCAAGAACAGGTGGTCAGTATATTCAAGCGAATAACTCTGAACAATTGGTAACAGCTCTTCGAAATTTAACTGAAGATGTATTGTCAGAGCCTTCGACATTTACGGCGCCTTCTCTTTCAATTAGCTCGTTTAATAATATTTTTAATGACAGTGATGTTTATGTGACCTCATTTTTACCAGACTTACAACAAACTTGGGGTGGTAACATTAAAAAGTACAAATTCTGTGCTGATACTAGCCAAGGTTTTTGTGATAGAGACGATAACCCTATTACGGATCCTCTAACTGGAAATATTCTTGACTCGGCTAAAAGCTTCTGGGGAACTAGTACTGATGGCAGAGAGATTAAATCGGGTGGTGCCGGTGCAACTCTTCTTGATCCTGATTTTAGACGTTTATTTACTTACACAGGAACTGGTGCACCTACTAATGTAACGCTAACGAGTAATCAGCATGAATTGTCGCGTGCGAATGCTTCTTTAGATGCATCATTATTTGGTCCAAGCGTTGTCAACTCGCAGAAAGGGGCATTAATTGATTGGATAAGAGGTGTAGATACCGAATCAGTCGCTGATGGGCCTGCAACTAATGTGCGTTGGGCAATGGCCGACTCGCTGCATAGTCAGCCAGTGGTAATAAGCTACGGTGGTACTGAAGCGGCGCCGGTTAAAAAACTATTGGTTGGTACAAATGATGGCTTTATACGCATGATTAATGCTGAAACAGGCCAAGAAGAGTGGGCATTTATGCCACAAAACATGCTGCCTTACCAAGAGCAAATGAGGCAAAATGCGCAAGGTGATCGACTTTATGGCGTAGATGGTACGCCGACAGTTTGGCGCGAAGATTTTAATAATGATGGCGTGATAAATAGTACAGATAATGAGTTTATTAAAGCATTTATCGGTATGCGTCGAGGTGGTAGTAGTTATTATGGCTTAGATATTTCACCGACAAGCGAAATAACTAGCCTTACTAGTTTAACGGGTGTTTCTCCTAAGCTAATGTGGAGAATAGATGGTGGTGTAGGCGATTTTACACACCTAGGCCAAACATGGTCTGATCCTGTACATACTAAAATCTGGTTTAATGGTACAAAGCGTGATGTTGTAATTTTTGCGGGTGGTTATAACCCAGCTTATGACGGCGTAATGACAACAACAGATATAGGTAATGCTATTTATATTGTAGATGCAGATACTGGTCAGCGTTTATGGTGGGCAAGTAATACTGATTCTGGTGCTGACTTAAAGTTACCAGGCATGGATTACTCGATTCCTAGTAAAGTTTTGCATTTGGATGTTGACCCTGATCGAGTAACCGATCGATTGGTTGTAGGTGACTTGGGCGGTAATGTTTGGCGTATTGACTTGCCAAAAAGAAAAGCTGCGCAGCCTGGTTTTAATACTGTAGTCGGCAAAAAGATCGCCAGCTTAGGCCATGCGGCAGCAACTGACCCAGACTTGATCAGTGAGCAACGTAAGTTTATGTATGAACCTGCAGCGGTACTTATTCCGGCGAAGGGTGAACAAAATGAATATATTGCTATTTCTATTGCGACAGGTGATCGAGCTAACCCAACAGAAAATACTGTTCATGACCGAGTTTTTGTCTTACGTGATGAACAAATATTACCAATGGAAGATGCAAATGGTGATGGTATAGGCGATATTAATACTATTGTAATAGCAGACTTGTACGATGCATTTGATGATGTGTATAGCACTGCATCGCAGACAGACTTAGACGCAGCTAAGGGCTGGTATTATGACTTGAAAGATCAAAATTTTATCGGTGAGAAAGCTCTAACGGCTACAAGTATCGCTAACTTCTCTAACGATAAAGAAAGCGCTTATACTTTAATTATTTCTACATACTTGCCTGCAGGTGCTTTTGGAGAAACAGGCGAGGCTTCATGTAGCAATGTAGGTTACTATAGAAGACATTTTGTGGAAATAGAAAATGGAAATGCTGCTCTTGTTGAGAGTGGTGATAAGCCAGAGAATGATACAGACGTGGCTCGATATGACAAACCTCCGCATTGTCCTAGTGGTACTTGTGAAGGTACGCCACCGCCACCGCCAGAAACATTTGTTCCACCAAATGACCCTACTCAGGCTTGTGGTTCAAGTACAGTAACCTTGGTTACAGGAACGGGTGGCGGTATGCAGTATGAGCCTGAAGAGTGTTATTACCCAGCATATTGGATTAAACAATAATGAGAGAAGTAATGAAAAAAAATAAAGGTTTTTCACTAATTGAATTAATGATAGTAGTTGCTGTGATAGCTATTTTAGCTTCAGTAGCCATACCGTCTTTTAATGATTATATTAAAGACGCTAGATTGCAAGATGTGACGGGTAAGTTGACTTCATATGAAGCACGTATGCAACGCTTTTATTCAAATAGTGGACGTACGTTTACAAACGCAAATATAGCATTGGGCTTGCCAGATACTAGTGGTGAGTTCTACGATATAAGTGTAGTAATTCAAGCGGGTGCAGCGCGACCAGGTTTTCCTGCAATCCCAGGTCAAGCTTTTACTTTAACGGCTACTGCTAAAGGGAGCCAGGTGGGCTATACGAAAGACGGTGTTGTTTGTAATGCTTTAACCATAGATAATAATTATGTTAGAGGCCCTGGTGCTTGCTGGTAGTTATTAATAAAAAGTCACAATAAAAAAGCCGCCTTAAGCGGCTTTTTTATTGTTTAATCTATTACAATAAACTTTTAAAATTGTAATATTCAATAATGGATGTATCTCACCTACTTCAAGATTTAAACGATAAGCAGCGTGAAGCTGTCTCAGGTCCTGTATCGCATACATTGGTCTTGGCCGGAGCAGGTAGCGGCAAAACGCGTGTGCTTATTCATCGTATTGCATGGTTAGTGCAAGTTGAGCAAGTTTCGCCTTTTAGCATATTGTCGGTAACCTTTACTAACAAGGCCGCTGGTGAGATGCGTGGCCGTGCAGAGGCTTTATTAAATATGCCTGCTGCCGGTTTATGGTTAGGTACATTTCATGGTATTGCTCACCGTTTATTACGTACACATTGGAAAGAAGCAGGCTTACCACAGAACTTTCAAATTTTAGATTCGCAAGACCAGCAACGTCTAGTAAAACGAGTAATTAAAACCTTAGAGTTAGATGAGTCGCAGTGGCCGGCAAAGCAGGCAACCTGGTTTATTAACTCACAAAAAGAAGAAGGCAAACGCGCTCAAAATATTGCGGATAATGGCGACCCTTTTACTCGGCAAATGGTACGCATTTATTCTGCGTATGAGCAAAGTTGTCAGCAGCAAGGCGTTATTGATTTTGCTGAATTACTA